>JASHSG010000246.1 GCA_030040935.1 Acidobacteriaceae bacterium
CTCCGGGGGTAAGCCGGGCGACGAATACGACTTCGATTGGACCAAACCGGGGTTTCCAGGCACCGTGATTGCAGGCCGCTATCTGCCCGCCGTTTCAGTGGGTGCCGGCAATGTCAAGGTTTTCGTCACCATCACCCATCAGGCCTCGGCCAACCAGGTGGCGCAGACGGCCACTAGCGAATACAACTTTTTTACGGATACTTTCGGCCTGCCACCTACCCCCCGCATAAACATTGTCGAACTTCCTGACGACACCTTGCCTGCAGCCTACGCTCCGGAGTTGGCAGCCGTGATGGGAGCCCGCATCGCTGACAAATCGGGCATCCGCCTCCTCGCCAACACGATTGCGCACCAGTGGTGGGGATTGGAGATCAGTCCCAAGACATTCGACGACGCGTGGATCACCAACGGCATGTCGCGTTACGGCGAGCTGATGTACGTCGAGGACCAGAGCGGCGAGAGTGCCCTGAAGGCGGCGATGGAAGACGTGGCGGCCGGCGCGCTGGCTTATGACACCATTCCCCTTTCCAGTGTCGGCCATCTCGATCCTTTCACTCCCCAGTTCCAGTCCATGACGCTCGAAAAAGGCGCCATGATCTTTCACATGCTGCGCTGGGAAGTTGGCGACAAGGCCTTTCAGAGCATTCTCAAGGGTGCGCTCAGCGAGTACGCCGGAGGGCCTATCCGCACCGAGGATTTTGAGAAAGTGGCCGAGGAGCAGAGTCAGCAGCAGCTAGTGCCCTTCTTCTCGCAATGGATCGACGGGACCGGGGCCCCGAGCTTCACCAATAAGTACGCCGTTTACCGTCTGGGCAATAACAAGGGCTTCCGTACCATCGGGGAAATCGACCAGGATCTCGACCTGTTTCGCATGCCGGTGGATCTGCGCATCGAAACCGACGGCAAAACTGAGAACAAGAAGGTCGAGGTGGTTGGCACCGACACCCAGTATGTTGTCGACACCTTTGGCCGTCCACGCCGCATCAGCGTCGATCCTAACGACTGGGTGCTCAAATCCAGCCCCGACCTTCAGGTCCGCATCTCCATCCTCAAGGGCCAGCAACTGGTGGCGCAGAATGATCTTCTGGGAGCTCTTGCCGAGTACAAGAAGGCCCTCGAGGCGAACCCCTTGAGCTCTCTGGCCAGCTACAGGATTGGCGAGGTGCTCTTCACTCAGTGCAACTACCAGGCCAGCGTCAACGCCTTCCGCGACGCATTGCGCGGAGACGATGTGCCCCCTTGGACAGAGGTCTGGAGCCATATCGCTGTCGCCAAAATCTTTGACATCACCGGGCAGCGGGACCGCGCCGTCGGCGAGTACCGGCTGGCCGTCCAGACCAACGACAACACCCAGGGAGCGGTCAACGAAGCCCGCGAATACCTGCAGAAGCCCTTCGCCCAGCCCGAAGGCGTTTGCATGCACTAAGCCCTGGCCCTCGCAATGAAAAGGCCAGCCCTCGGGCTGGCCTTCCTGCACGGGGAGCCTGAATTATTGATTTGCTTTCGGCTTGCCTAACGAAAGAACCTGCAAATCCACCTTTGCCAGACCCGGCTGGATCATTCCCAGCTTCTTTGCTGCGCCATAGGAAAGGTCGATGATGCGTCCCTCCTGGACCAGGTCTCCGCGATCTGTGATCCGGACCACAACTGACCGGTGATTGCGCAGGTCAACCACCCGCACAATCGAACCGAAGGGAAGCGATGGGTGGCAGGCCGTCATCGCGTACATGTCGTAAACCTCGCCACTCGCAGTTTTACGTCCGTTAAAGACACCGCCGTACCAGGAAGCTATTCCTTGGATTCTGTCTTTCCAGTTCTGGGCGGCGGGGGTTGGGGCGTTCTGCGGAATCCGGGGTTCCTGGTCAACGAGCGATGGAAGAGTTGCGCTCGCCGCAGGGGAAGCCGCAGGCGCGGTAAAGGCTGGTTTGGGAAGACTCGCATCCGCTTGCACCGTGCGCGCCGAATACAACACCACCAGCGCCACCATTGCAACGGCGGAGACACCAGCCACGAGGCAGATCCATAGCGGTGCCTTTCGTCTTAAGTTGCGTGTTTTCCTTGTTCTAACCATCTATATATTTTACTAGACCGGCACCCGCCAGGGCGGAATGTTGTCAAGTACGCCATGTGCGTTTTTGTTGAAAAAACGATGCCCGAGGCCGCTCCTGCCGATAAGGTATTCAGCTCGTTCGGTTTAGAAAATTGCACCGAAAACCAGTGCAATTTTCCTATTTTGGGCATCGATTTCTGTGCAAAATAGGGCCCAAATACGCATCCTGGCAAGAGGGATGCCCATCGAGGCATTATTATGCAGAAAAATAAGGAGTTACAAATGAAGCCAATTCGTCTCTATTGCACCCTTGCCACGGCGGTTGCATGCGCTGCTTCGGTCGGCGTTTCTGCTCAAGCACCAGCCCCAGGTAGTGTCGGCCCGGTTCCCTTGACAATCATCCATGCCAGGACCATCTTCGTTTCCAACGGCGGCTCGGACAGAGATCTCTTCCCGGGGGTCTTCAATGGGGGCGTTGAGCTACCTCATCTTTTCACGGGTGATCAATATCGCCCGTACACGGAGTTTTACGCAGCGCTCAAAGCCACTGACGATTACCAGTTGGTGAGCGATCCGTCCCAGGCCGACTTGGTTCTGGAGATTCGACTGACGGCCCCAAATGGCGCATTCAATGGCCCGATCAGCGCCTCTTTGCCCAAACTCCGGCTGGTCATCTACGACACCAAGAGCCACTTTGCCTTGTGGACGATAAACAGTTCCGTAGAGGGTGCCATCATGCAGAAAAATCAGGACAAGAACCTCGACGAGGCACTTACCGAGGTTCTCAGGGAGTTTCTGAGCATTGCTGGAAAAGCCCCAGCACCAACACCCTGAAATATTTTTTTGAAGTTTGCCGATTAATTCGTCGAATTTGCTAGCTTGGTCTCAGGGTCTGTCGAAAACGCTCCTTTTCGAGGGCGGTTTTCAGCAGACCCTTTGCTGTTTATGGCGGAAAAAGGAGCCTATATGCGATTGAGCAATAACGGTTTGGAGCTGATTAAAAGGTCGGAGGGATTCCGCAACCATGTGTACCTGGACGTTGCCGGGTTCCGGACGATTGGCTATGGGCACCTTGTCAAGCCCAGTGAAGCCTTTCCCGATGGGATTTCCGAAGCCGACGCCGCCACGATCCTCTCGGTCGATGTGCAGGAGGCGGAGCAGGCGGTCACCCAATTGGTCAAGGTGGCGCTCACGCAGGGCCAATTTGATGCTCTCGTGGACTTTTGCTTCAACCTTGGTGCAGGCCGCCTGGCGGGCTCGACCCTTCTCCGCGAACTAAACCAAGGCCACCACGACATCGCAAGGCGGCAACTCCTGGAATGGGATCATGCCGGAGGGCAAGTCAATGCCGGATTAAAAGCTCGGCGCGAGGCCGAGCTCGAGCTCTGGAACTCCGGCGAGCCGATCGACCGCTCCAAAGCTTCGATGGCGACGTAACGGCTTAGGAATCAGGATCGACTCGTCGCGATACGCAGGGAACCGTCCCGATCTGTGGCGCAAAATGCACAAGAGAGGGAAAAATCTTCACTATCGCTGGGAAACTCATTTTGACGAGACTTGTCTCTGCATCAAAACGTCTTCCATGAACAGGCGCTCGACTCTGAGTCCAGTGCCAAGATCAACCCGGTCCCTGGGAGACGCTCACATGATGAAGAAACTCGGATACACACTTCTGTTCTTCGCGCTCGGCTCAATGAGCGCGCTAGCCGCCGACTTCAATGGCAAATGGACTGGCGATGTGCCGGGACGGAATGGCAACCCGCAGACTCTCACCTTCGACTTTCACGTCGCTGGTTCGACTCTTACCGGCAAGATCACTACGCCGCGCGGCGATGTGGACATTTCCAACGGCAAGGTCGATGGCGACAGCATCTCCTTCGACCAGGTGCTGAACTTCAACGGCAATTCCTTCACCATCAGCTACAAGGGCACGGCCGATGGCGATACGATCAAGTTCACGCGGACATTTGGCTCGAATGGCGATCGTCCACCGCAGGATTTCGTGGCCAAGCGCGCCACAGATGCGACGCCGACGCCGGCCGCGGGACCCGCGCCTGCACCGGGTCCGACGCCAGCGCCGGCCGCTCCGCCGCAATAGTCCCCGGCACCACGTCGCGGCCACCGAGCACGCGGTCTTGTACCGGCGTTTGCGAAAGTGGGCGTGTTGTCGGTAGCGGATTCATCGCCCCAGGTGGCGCTGCCAGGTTCTTTGGCGGCGCCGTCCCCGCAACTGCGACTGGGCGTTTCCCTCGGCTAAACCGATTCGCTCCTTCGGCGACGATTGTCGCTCTATACGTCGGTTACGCGGATGCGTGCGGCGAAGTTGATGCCCCGCCACTCCATCGGCGACAGAGGCCGCCTGCCGCCGCTGCCCGGCCACGGATCGCGGACAATTACCTGCTGTATCTCATACTGAGATGTGGCCGTGTCCACTTCGGAGGTAATCGCCGTCAGGACCGTGGCGTGGCCGAACGCGCCAATGATCAGCGGGTGATCGTCGATCAGGTCCTGAATGGCTGTATTTGCGTTCGCTGAGAGCACGTCGCCCTGGCACTCGAAGGCGCGTCCTGCGTCGTCGGTCCATCGCTTGTTCAGGTCGCGCATGATGTCGCGAGGCATGCCCGGCATGTCGGCCACGGTTCCCCACGTCTCCTTCACAATGCGCTGCTGATCGACGGCGTGATGGTAATACTCGAACACCATGCTGATGCAGGCAGCCCAGCACCACTCGTTCTGCTGTTGGAAGGCCTGCTTGAACGTGATTGAAGAGATGCCGGCCGTACAGACCTCGATGGGCTCAGGGCCCATCGGCGTCATCGTTGAAAGCGGCGTCCCGCATTGCTTTGCACCAAAAAGCGTCGGTGAAGTTGCAATAAGACCCGCACCGGCTAACGCCGTGCGCAGAAAGGCCCGTCGTTCCATACTCAACCTCCAGGTTTTCTCGAGGGGACACGGGATTTCGGGGGGACACAACAGTTACGTACCTTGAGGCGAAATGGTTCCACGCGAGAGATGCCGGCTGCGCATCTAAGGGGAAACCAGCTCCTCATGCTCGCCCAGTTCAAACCTCATTTTCAACCTCCGCTGCTGCGGTCTTCGCAGCCCTCCGCGGGAAAACGCCGCATGAGTCTCCTCGAGCTATCTCACTCCGACTTCGGTATCATCAATCTATGGCCGTTGAGACCACTAAAACCGGGAACAAATCGGCTCTTCCGGCCCATCCCTTCCAGACCTACGATTCCCGTTTGGAGCCGATTGCCGCGAAGGTGCTGGCCCGGCAGCGTCTTGGCGCCGATGACGGACTTGCCCTCTATGCTTCCACTGACCTGTTGGCAGTCGGCTGGCTGGCAAACCACGTCCGCGAGCGAATGCATGGCGACGTCACCTACTTCAATGTGAATCGCCACATCAACCCCACCAACGTCTGCGTGGCCGCCTGCAAGCTGTGCGCCTTTGGTCGCAAGAAGGGCGACCCGGCCGGCTATACGATGGCCCTCGAGGAGGCTTGGGAAACAGCGGCCTCGGGCTACTCCGAAGCGGTGACTGAGTTTCACATTGTCGGCGGATTGCATCCTGATTTACCTCTTGAGTTCTTCCTGGATTTGATCCAGGGGCTGAAGAAGCGCTTTCCGAGTGTTCATATCAAGGCGTTCACCATGGTGGAGATCGCGTTCCTGGCGCGGCGGGCGAAGCTCAGCGTCGAAGAAACGCTGCTCAAGCTTCGCGACGCAGGAGTCGACTCCATGCCGGGCGGCGGAGCGGAGATCTTCGCCGCGCGCGTGCGCTCGATTATCTGCGATCACAAGATCGACGGCGAGGAGTGGCTTGATACCGCGCGCGCTGCGCATAAGCTAGGTTTCAAGTCGAATGCGACGATGTTGTACGGCCACATTGAGAATGACGCCGACCGCGTAGATCATCTGCTGAAGCTGCGCGCGCTGCAGGATGAAACGGGCGGCTTTCAGACCTTCATTCCTCTGGCATTTCACCCCGAAAACACGCCGCTCGGTCACCTGCCCGTGACCACCGGGCTCACTGACATTCGCCAGATCGCGGTGAGCCGGCTGCTGCTCGACAACTTTCCGCACGTCAAAGCGTACTGGCAGATGATGACGCCCAAGATCGCGCAGATTGCGCTGCGATTTGGCGCCGATGATCTTGATGGCACCGTGATCGAGGAGAAGATCTATCACGATGCCGGCGCTACCACTCCGCAGGGCCTGACGCGCAAGGAACTTTCTCGGCTGATCATCGAGGCGGGCCGTGTGCCGTTCGAACGCGACACGCTTTACCGCGCCGTAACTCGCAGCGAAGAGAGCTTCACGGTTGCGGTGTAGGATAGACGTGGTTCAGGGAACATCTCCTGGCTCCAGGAAAGACGGCCAGAGAACCGAGCGGCGCCCTTCGCGCGCCCCCCTTAATTCAGGAGCGCAGTTGGGCAGTTGATGAACTCCGTTTATCGTTCCGGCCGCTGGATCTTTTCCTTCGCGATCGTCGCACTGGCTCTCGAAAATGCATGGTGCGCGCATGGTGCCGCTGCGTCGCTTGGACCTAACCGCCAATCGATGCCGGTGTTGCCTTTTATGCCCGCCATTTGGTGGCTCGTCGTCCCGTTCGCGATGCTTTGGGTCGCGTGCGGCGTTGGCCTGCTCACCCACCGCTGGCTGCGCGCGGCGGCATATGCGCTCGGCCTGACATACATCTTCTGGTCGCTCGCTTTCGTGCTGCCAAAGTACCTCGGTTCGCCCGGCGACATGGGGTTGCGAACGGTGGTTCTTGAGCCGTTGTCGCTCGCGTGCATCACGCTTCTGTTGCCAGGCGCGGCAGTCACGCCGCAGTGGCTCGCCATCGGATGCCGCGCGGTCTTCGCCGTCGCGATGATCGTCTTCGGAGTTGACCACTTCATCGGAATCGTCTTCATCGGATCTTTGATTCCCGGCTGGATTCCGTGGCACGAGCCCTGGGTTGCAATCTTCGGCGTAGTGTTTATTGCCGCGGGCGTGGGTATCGGGCTCCGAGTTCTCGAACATTGGAGTTGGTTCGCGATCGGTCTCATGTTTGCAATCTGGGTGGTTACGCTGCACATCCCGCGCACGCTTGGCTTTTACTCGATCCCGGGCGCGATCGCCGATCCGAACGAGTGGTCGAGTCTGTTCATCGCTATCGGCCTCTGGGGCGGGCCGTGGGCCATAGCCGCGAAATCTGGCGCTGCCCGGTCCGAAGTTGCTCCGGCCCGCTCCCGGCCATGATCGTCAGTCAACTGATTCGCACACGCCATCGCCTCCCCGGCCGCGCATCGTCTTCGTCCGCTGTCGCTCTTACATTCATCCTTCTTACATTCGAATGACAAGCAATCCGGCTCCCGCATGACAGACTGACGTGGATGACCCCGGGAACAGAACAATGCCGCCCCGCGTCAGAGCCAATCAAGCTGCCGTTCCGGCCGGATGTTGAGGGGCTGCGCGCCTTCGCCATCGTTCTTGTCATCTTTTCTCACGCAGGACTCCTTGTTCTCCGCAGCGGCTTCATCGGCGTCGATGTCTTTTTTGTTCTCTCCGGCTACCTCATCACGAGCTTGCTGATTCGGGAGATTGAGTCGACCGGGCGGCTCAACCTTGGGCGGTTTTACGCGCGCCGAGCGCGCCGCCTGCTTCCGGCAGCCATGCTCTTGGTTTTGGTGGTTTGCCTTGTTGAAGCCGTCGTGGTCAGTCCCATTATGCAGTTCCGGGTTCTGAAGGCGGCTCTGGCCACGATCTTGTACTCCAGCAATCTTTACTTTGCTCACCTGGGCACGCACTACTTCGAGCTGGAATCTGCTTTGAACCCGCTGTTGCATACATGGTCGCTCGCCGTGGAAGAGCAATTCTATCTTGTCTGGCCGATACTGCTTCTCATCCTAACGAGAACAACCAAGAGCCGCAAAGCCGGGGCGGCAACTCTCACCGCACTGGCCGCGGCATCGTTTGCGCTCTGTGTCCGGCTCTCGCCGGTCAATCCCGTCAACGCCTTTTTTCAACCGTCCACGCGCGTTTGGGAGTTTTGCGCCGGCGGGCTTATCGCGTATCTCCCTTCCGCGCGAGTTGCGCGGCTCAAAAGGCTCTGCTCGTGGGTGGGAGCAATCGGAATTCTCGCGCTGTTGGTCTGCGCACAGTTAATACGCGAAGCGGTGTTTCCAGGCTATGTCGCCGCATTGCCCGTGCTCGGCACCGCAGCGGTTCTGTTGGCTGGCGCGGGTGCGCCCAATTCGCTCATTCCCCGGTTTCTGAGCACGCGGCCGGCGCAAGTTCTCGGCCGGCTGTCGTATTCACTTTATCTGTGGCATTGGCCCACGCTGGTGATCGGGCAGCAGCTCTTTCCCTCAGGCTCCGCGATCGTTCGTATGGCCGCGATCGGCGTGGCACTTCTGTTGGCGGTTCTTACCCATCGAGCGGTTGAGAATCCGATTCGCAACTGCCCATATCTTGTGCCGCGATCGGGTCTGACGCTCAAATTTGCTGCTTTGGGGGCAATGTTCTGCGCCTGCGGGCTAGGCGGGTGGCGATTAACTCTCAACCATTCCGCACAATTCCGCAGGTTCGATGAAGTAGAGCGAGACATTCCGGCTCTCTATAGCCGGAACTGCGGCCCCGACGTGCTGGATCCAAATCCAAAGGTTTGCTACTTCGGCGCGAACCACGATCCCCGTTCGACGGTCGTCTTGTTCGGCGATTCGCACGCCGCGGAATGGTTCCCGGCCCTTGAGCAGATCGCTGAAGCGCGGGACTGGAAGCTTGTCGCGATCGTCAAGCCCGGCTGCACGGCCTTAATGATCGAGGATGAGGTTTCTCCTCAAATGAAACGAGTTTGCGATGAGTGGCGGCGCCGCGCCATCGGCGAGATTCAGCGGATCCATCCCAATTTGGTTGTCTTATCGAGCGCGTCGATTCATCCGGTTGCCAATGGGCGAATGGTCAACGACGTTGTGGTTTGGGAGCATGCGGCTCGCGGCACCTTCGCCGCGCTCGCACAAACCGGAGCCGCGGTGCGATTCATTCGCGACACGCCCCATGCCGATTACAACATTCTGGAGTGCCTGGCACAGGCGGAGTGGGATGGCCGCACGCACTGCGCCGCGGTGCGCCCAGAGGCTGCGCTGCATCCGGATATCTATGCGGCCGAAGTTCGCGGCGCCGCGGGACTGGATAATGTCGGATTCATCGACTTATCGGACGCGTTGTGCGGGAAAGACGAGTGTTACGTGGACATTGGCGGAACCATCCTATACCGGGATATGGACCACTTGACCGCAACTTATAGCCGCAGCCTGGCGGGATTGCTGTTTCAGCGATTAAACGACAGCTTACGCCCGTAGGGCAGCTCGCCGGCTCAGCTACGGCTTCACAACCACGCCATTCTTCATCACAAAGCTTACGTGCTCCACCACGCTGATGTCCTCCAGCGGATTGCCGGGAACGGCGATGATATCGGCGTAGTATCCCGGCCTCAATTCGCCAATCTGCCCATCCCAGCGCAGTAGCTTCGAGCCGTTAATCATATCGGCCTGCAGCACGGCCAGCGGCGTCATGCCGTATTTGACCATCAGGGTCAGCTCGCGCGCCTGAGTGCCATGCGGGAACGGGCCGACATCCGACCCGACCACAAAAGGAACGCCGGCCGCAACTTGTCTCTTGAACTCCGCGATCTTGTAGTCGAGCATGGACGCTTCCGCTGCGGCTTGATCTTGCGAGCCTGTGTGCGTGGCGAAGTATTCGAAGATGGTGAAGGTTGGAACCGCAAAGATTCCCTTTTCCTTCATCAGTCGCATGGTCTCGTCGCTAAGCTGCGTCGCATGGTCTATGGAGGCCACTCCGGCTTGGGCGGCATAGAGCGTGCCCGGCTCACCCATGGCATGAACGCCGACAAACGAGCCCGTGCGATTGGCCTCCTCAACCGCAGCAGCGAGTTCCGCCTCGGTGTACTGGTAGGGCGTGTGCAGCACTCCGTCGATCATCTGGTCCGGGCCGGTCTCGTAAATCTTGGTAAAGTCCGCGCCCTCCTTCCGCTGCTCGCGCATCACCTCCACGATCTGCTTGGCGTCGTTGGCGTAGTCGGCGTTTGAAAGGACGTGCTGTGCCGGATTGAATCGGTTGGCGTCCTCATGCCCGCCCAGAATGTCGATAGCGTTGGCGGAGACGCGCAGGCGCGGGCCGGGAATGATCCCCCGGTCGATGGCGTCGCGGACAGCCGTGCTGGCGGAGCCGGCGCCTTCGGTGCCCATGTCGCGCTCAGCGGTGAATCCGGCCATGAGGTCGGCTTTCGCAGCCTGTTCGGCGAGTATGGTGCGCCACGGCACGGACTCCTCGACGGTTTGCAGATCTTCCGCGCCGGGATGAAGGAACAGGTGCACGTGCGCATCGATCATGCCGGGCAACAGGGTGGTGTCGCCGAGGTCGATGATTTTTGCGCCCTGGGGATGGTCAACCGAAACGCCTGCTGCCTTGATGCGTTCGCCCTCAACCAGAATCTCACCCGGCTGAACGATGCTACCGGTATCGACCTGGAGCAGGCGCGCGGCGTGAAGCACAATGGGCGCACTGATCGGCTGCTGGGCGCCGGCGGCTGTAGCTGGCGCGAGCAATAGCACCAGCTCAAGCAAAGGAGAGAATCTTAATCGTTCGAGGAGATCCCGCATGGATATGAATATGCAGCCACCGGCCCCGCTTTGTCGATGAAGAACCTGGCCGGGATCGGATCAGCGGAGTACTTTACGCTGGTCGCGGCATCGGCTTTTCGTGAATAACCATCCAATTGATGCCGAACTTGTCCCGGAACTGGCCGAATCGATGCGCGAAAAACGTCTCGTCCATTTTTATGAAGACCTCGCCTCCGTCGGTGAGCGCGGCGTAGATGCGCTCGGCTTCGGCATCGCTCTCGACCGAAAGCGTCAAATACGCGCTGCGCATCGGCTCGACCTTCGGTCCGTCGCTGGCCATCACAATCGTGTCGCCCAGCGAAAAGCGCGCGTGCATAATGCCGTTCCGGTTCAGGCCCGGCGGAAGGTTCTGCGGCGTACCCGAAGCGCTCATGTCCGCGAATCTCGATTTCATCACGATCTTTGCGCCCAAATGTTTCTCGTAGAAGTTCATGGCTTGCTCGCAATTGCCGGGGAAATTCAGATAGGTATTTACCTTCATCGCCTGGATTCTCCTTTCGGGAAATTCGATTTCGACTTCGAAGCTGAATGAAACGGGGGAATGAGCGGCGTGGGGTCGCGCTCCTCCCAGCGGCGACGGGCTTCCGCGATCACTGCGCCGCGATTCTGCTCCATCGCGTCGATAGCCCCGCAGGGCGCATCCGTCTCTTCATAGTGCGCGCCCCAGATTAAGATTTCGAGAAGCACGGGAGCCAGCGCGATGCCCTTGGGCGTGAGGCGGTAATGGGTGCTGCGGCCGTCGAGTTTCGCCGCCTCGCGCATCACAATGCCGCCCGCTTCAAGCCTCTGCAGACGGTCGGCGAGAATGTTGGTTGCAATGCCTTCGCCGGAGCGCTGGAACTCGCGGAAAGTGCGGTAGCCGCGCACCATCATGTCGCGAACCAGAAGCAGAGACCAACGGTCGCCAAGCAGGTCGAGCGTGACGCTCACCGGACAGCCCGAGCGGGGCTTAACCTTGGAGGAATTTCTCACAGCGGCATGCTACGAAATTCACTTGCATTTTGCAATCTAAGGATGGTAGCAATAGGTTTCGGCAGTCCGCGCGCCGCACATTTCAACGGTGAGTTTGATGAGCACACTCGAGCATTCCTCGCGGATTTCGCCCTTTCTCTGGTTCGACTCCAACGCCGAAGAGGCCGTGGAATTTTACTGCGGCATCTTTCCGGACTCGCGCAAGCTCAGCGAGTTCAGGAG
>JASHSG010000247.1 GCA_030040935.1 Acidobacteriaceae bacterium
CCGGGTGGAACGCCTCGCAGGAGCAATGAGTCCCTGGCGTCCGCAATCGCGTAGATGGGTGTGGATAGAGTGAGAACGACGGCGCTCATCTCCGGATGAATGTTGCAGAAAATATAGGAGACGCCCGCGCGCGGGAATGTGACCGACTTGCTCGATCCAGCTTCGTAAAGGCCAAGGTCGAAGCGCTTGCCTTCAAAAAGTGAAAAGACATTGTGATAAAAGGGATCGGCGTTGGGGAATTGCACCACGCTGCCAACAGGAATCACCTGCAAGTGTGGAATAAACATGCGGTTCTTCTGCAGCAATGTGTAATGTCCTTGAGGAAGAAATGGGGGCAGGGTGGTGCCAGGCAATGGGGTCAGCCACGCAACCGCCGGCACCGCACGACGCGCTCCCGGCAGCGACGAAACGACCCGCAGGCGGAGATCCGCGCTTGTCGCACCAGCTGAGGGATTCTGGGCAAAACTCCGAGCCGACCCTTGAAGAAGGGCCGCGATCAGGCACGACGTGAGCAGCTTGCGCATCAAAACTTGTACCCCGCGCCGAGTCCGATGATGTTGCTTACGCTCGGCAGGCCCTCAATCGGCGCACTCTCAAGATGACGATATTCGAGCGAAAACAAGAGATAGGCACTGGGGCTGTAGATGACATTGCCAACGTAGGTGCGATTGCGCGCGAGATTCTGAGTAGTTGTTCCTCCTTCGACATAGTAGTGGATCAGCTCGCCCGCAAAGGCATTGTCCATGCCCAATGCTTCGTTGAATTGCAAGCGTTCGCTGGCAATCTCCTTAATCTGCGCCCAGCCACCTACGTCGTCGAGCGGGCGGAAATAATACCCGCCAACCGGATTCGACTTGTAAACGAAATCTTTGTAGCTTCCTCCGCCGAGCCCGCCAAGTGCCGACCCACGATAGAAATTTCCGCTGAATTCAAGATGCGTTTTGAGCTGGGCGCGAGCATCCAATGTGGCGGCCCATGAGTCGAAATCATAGTCGAAGTTGTTGGGGAGCGAGCTGACGTGGGGAGCAAAAAACCCACCTACACCAATATGCGCTCGGCCGTCATCGCGGTCAGGCCCATTGAACGCAATCCGCGCCTCAACTCCAGGCTTGGAGCTCTGTTCGGCGCTGCTCGGCGCTTGCGACTCCGGTGTCGAAGTTGACGCGGCGACCAGCGTCAGGGGCGCGTCACCGACATCGATGAGCCCAGCCTGCACTTCTACACCTGCCGTACCGCGATGCGCCAGTGACTCGGCGACGATCGCCTGGGGATTCCATGTCCAAAGATTCCCCGACCAGGCCAGGGCGGGCACGGCAGCGGCGGTGAGCGAAGTTGGACTATCGGGGCTCAGGATCGGGCGATCGAGCGCAAAGTAGACTTGAGTGCGGTCCCAAAAGAGTCCGGCGTGAGCCGTCCGCAGCCGGACAAAAGCAGCGCTCGCGGCGTAATAGCCGCTGTAGCCGGTGGTAGCGGCTCCAGGCTCGGTTCCGAACATATCCACTTGCAAATCGGCGAAGCTGTGTGCGCCGAAGAGGTGCGGGCCAAGCGCATCGAAGCCCAGGGAGGTCTGGCGCAGGGTAGCTCCTGCACTACCCGATCCGCCGGTCGCAACCGAAGGACTTGCCGCCAGATCGACGCCGCCGGTGTTCTTGAAGCCGTTCATGAGAAGCATTCCGGTCACCTTCACCGGATACTTCGACTCGCTTTCCACCTTGGTTTGCTCCAATGTAGAGATCTCCGATTCCTGAACTGCCTGCCGGTCGCGAAGATCCTGAATGGCTGCATCGGTGGAATCGGACGATTCCTGCGCTGGTTCCGATAAAGCGCTTCTCTCCTTGTCGGACGCCACGGGCGCGAGCCCTGACGGGCCGCTGAGCGCCATCTGGCGTTCGAGGTCGGTCAGTTGCACGCGCATTTCTTCCAATTCATGCTGCGACTTCTCGAGCAGCGCCTGCGTTCTGGCCAACGCGTCATTCAGCTCCTGCACCTTTTGGGCTAAGGCTTCCTGAGGGGCGGACTGCGCGGAAACTGAACTTGCCGCAAGGATGAGGAACACAACCATCACAGAGGTTGCCGAGCGCCTCGCGTAATGGCCGGCGCCAACTTTCAAAGAGCGATTATGTGCGGACATTCTCATCTGGGATCACCTGTTCGTAACGCCCAGCGACTGACGCATCCCCAGCAATCTGCGCCGGAAAACCGCGCGCTACCTTCATCTGGAAAATCGTTTCTCCGGGTCGGCTACTCAGCAAGACCACCTCTCCGCCGTGTTCCAGTGCGATGCAATGAGCGAGGGTCAGGCCAAGCCCAGTGCCTTTTTGCTTGCCTTCGCTGACAAAAGGCTCAAAGAGGCTTTTGCGGATATTGGGGGAAACCCCGGGACCATTATCAGTAACGTTGACAAGGATTTGACGCTCCTGGGCTTCGAGCGTAACCGCAACCTTTGCTGCGGCGCCCACGGAACGCGCCGATTGACACGCGTTGAGAAGCAGGTTTGAAATGGCCCTTTCGATCTGCTTTCCATCGACCGAGGCCGCAGTCTCCGATGGCACGGCGTTTTCAACCACAAGCTTCACGCCTTCGGCATCGGGGTGTGTCCGGACCATAGCCACGGCTCTTTCCACGAGCGAAGCCATCAGTTCAGGCTGATGCCTTACGCTGGCCCCGGTGCGACTGAATGTCAGCAGCGATTCCAGCATTTCGGTCGTCCCGGCAACTGCGTTGCGGACCTCCACAAAGATGTCGGCGCGTTCCTTTGCTGAGAAGCGATCGGAGGCGAGAAACTCGGCGTTGGCATAAATCGCGGCGAGATAATGGCGCAGATCGTGCGAGACGGAACTTGCCATGCGCCCGATGGTTGCCAAGCGCTCGGATTCAAGGACAGCCTGGTTGGCCTTCTGAATCTCGCTCCTCATTCTTGAGAAGGCAGTACTCAGCGCCCGCACCTCCTGCGTTCCGCGGCGAGGCAGACGATAACCGCTATCTCCCAACCCAAAGGCCTTTACGCCTTTCGAAAGCTCTTCCAGCGGGAGCGTGACAAAGCGGGAAACGATGACCATTAGAGCCGTGCCTGAAAGAAGCGCAAGCAGGCCGACCACCAGCACCATCCTGTTAATGTCGCTGATGGTGCGCTCAGCAGGCGCGAGGGACCTCATTACGATGAGCTCGAGCGGCGAAGTGGACTCGGCGGAAAGATCCTCTCGGGCGCTGAGAAATGTTGTCTCGCCGAGTTGCAGAGTTGTTGGCGCGCCCTTTGTGTCGGCGAGCAACCGCGATTGCCTAACGAGGCCGGCCTGCTCGCCGGGGTCCAGGGTGCTGGCCAGAATCCGACCGTTGCTGAGAAAGGCTGCATCTGCTCCCGAGGGCTGGCTGATCTCGCGCACGGTGCGCTCAATGGACACGCCGCTGACGACGTAGCCCAGAAGCGTTCCTTCCTGATCGCTTCCGAAATAGAGAGGGCGGAAGGCACATGCGTAGAGCGAGCCACCTTCGATCAGGTAGTGCCGGGCCGGAGATACAAGCAGCGTTTCGACACCGTGGCGCAGCGCCGGATCGGCGCCGGAACTTCTCGTATAATCGGCTACAACGCGGCCGCTCGGGTCGGTGAGCACGAACAGATCCGCGCCGCTAAGGTGCCAAAACTCCGCGGCCTCGTTCTGGATGGTTAGGTCGTCCCCGCTCGTCATCAGAGCTTTAAGAGTGGGCAATCGGGACAGAAGCGCATTCTCGCGTTCAAGTGATCCCATCCGCTCGGCTTGAAGATTTTGAAATGCAACGACGGAGTTTTCGAGATCCCGGGACAGATCGTCCTTGACCTGGTTTCGTAAATGATGACGGATGAGGAGCAGACTGAGGCCCGTCACAACCGCAATGATGACGGCCATGGCCACCACGAGAAGGACGTGAGTACGCACACCTTGCTTCTCGTGCACGCTGGCTACTCCCGCGGGAACTTCACTCGCGATCGGCTGACTGCGAAGTTCCTCATGGGACAAACTTATATCCTGCACCGTAGATGGTGAGCAAGTGCTTCGGATTCGCCGGGTCCGGCTCGAGTTTCTGGCGCAACTTCAGAATTTGATTATCAACAGTTCGCGTCGTGGGATAGAAGTTGTATCCCCACACCTCGTTAAGCAGAACATCGCGCGTAAGCACCCGCTCGGCGTTCTCGGTGAAATACTTCAGTAGCTTAAATTCATGCGCTGTGAGAACGACCGGAACGCCACGGCGAAGCACAGTCATCTTCTTGAAGTCGACCTCGCAATCGCCGAAACGATAGGAGGCCGGCCGGGCTGGCTTGCGCTGGCGCCGGATTGCCGCCTGCACGCGCGCGGTCAATTCTCTCGGGCTAAATGGCTTGGTCACGTAGTCGTCGGCGCCCAGTTCAAGCAGGAGGACCTTGTCTGCGACTTCGCTGATCGCGCTCAACACAATAATGGGGGTCTCGCCAGAGAGCTGCTTGAAGGTTCGGCACAATTCACGTCCGGAGATATTAGGAAGAATCAGATCGAGGACCACCGCCAGGGGGCGCTCGGTGCGGAACAGCTCCAGACCCATCTGGCCGTCGCCTGCAATCAGCGTGGAGTAGTGCTCCTGCGCGAACGTTCTTTCGAGTGTCCGCTGCATGCGTGGATCGTCCTCGATAATCAGGATGGCGCCAAGATTGACTGGCGGCGCATCCCCGCTTTGCGCTTCAGGTGCAAGTTCCATCACGTTAACCATATCTTCAAACCTCTTAAGGCACAATTGTCATCGATTCAAGCAGGATTCGGGTTCAAAACTGGCCAGAAATTACAAAGAGATGACATTCTCGCATGCATGCGCGGTCCAAATCCGGCGCCTCCGCGCCAGTCCGGCATTTCGGCACAGTCAACCGCCCGCCACGCCATCGATCTCCGGCAACCACGGCCCGGTTGCCCCGAATCCGAACCGAGATGAATTTGCCACAGCGGCGTCTCCCGCCCCTTCACGCGCCTGCTCGACCAGAAGGCTGAATAGAATGATGGCCCACATCGGAAACGAAAGATCGAATCGCTCGGTGTCGGCGCCTCCGCGCACCAGAACAAAAATGAGGAACGCCAGGAGAAACGTTCGCAGCCGCCCCTTGGCCAGACGCCGGATCTGGCGGAACATGCTCAGGTAGATCCCCGTGAAAAGGCCGATGCCGACCAAGCCGTACGCATAGAACTGCTGCAGAATTTCGTTGTGCGCGTGAGCCGCCTCGAACTCATCGACGCCAAATGGCGGAATGACTTTCCACACGGAGTCGAATCCGTGTCCGATCCAGGGCTGCTGGATCGCTTCGGCCAGCATATAGGCCCATATGCCAATCCGCCCGGTAAGAGTCGTGGACTGATCGCCTGCGCTCGAATAGATGGCGTAGTAAGAAGACCACAGGTTCCAAAACGCGGAAACCACTGCGGCGGAGCCGAGAGCGATCAGGATCTTGCTCCTGCGGCTGATGGATTTGTCGCGCACGAGAAGAAATCCCTGGCTCAAAAGAAATGCAGCGATGGTTGTCTTGCTCAGCGAACGGAGCAGCGTCAACGCCAGCAATCCGGCCTCGATGGTGAGATGCTCTTTCCTCTCACGAATCAGATATTGCGCGAAAAAGAAGGCAAAGCCGCATAGATATCCGATCTGATTGGCTCCCAGCAGCTCCTCATCGCCCAGCCGGAGGTCCGACTGAGCGGGCATGATCCAGGCGATCACGGCCACCAGGCATGCGCCCCACACGTATCCCTTCATCAGCCGGGAGGAAACGGCGACCAGAGGCTCGGCGCGCACCAGCAGCATGACGATGGCGGCGTCGGATGCCATCGCGCACCAATACGCGATCGACGTTGACATCGATGCCGTACTGCTCCAAAGCAGGCTCACGCCCGCGAATCCGAGGAAGAGTAACGGCCAGCGCACACTTGCCAGTTGCATCATTTCTCTTATCGGCATGCGAGCTGCGCCCAATGTGCCGAGCGCAACGAGGAAAAGAAGCAGGTAGTCGATCGAAAGATCGAGAGCAGTTCCAGTTCTTGGGTCAGTCCCCAGAAGATGAACCGACAACACCAGAATGAGGGAGCGAAATCCGAAGTAGAGCCCGGCAGCGATCGGCAGCACGCTGGGCGGCGCTCCACGATGGTCGGCAGTTGTAATCAGGACGGTGTCTGACTGCATTTCTCGGCTCTCAATGCGTATACATGTCCGGGACTCCCTGGCTCCCCGCGGGAGGCAGGTGGCGCAGATACGCCACGATCGACCACAGCTCGTCGTCGCTGAGCGTTCCCCTCGAGCCGGGCATTCCCGACGGCCAGATGCCGTTGTCGAGGATCCATTTCAGTTGCCCGTCGGTGTAGCTCTGGACGTCCGTAGATGCCAGCGAGGGGATCGGCGGCGAAATGTGATCTGCAAATGGAACGCCCGTATTCTGGCCGTCCATGCCATGGCAGGCAACGCAATAGTGCGAAAAAGCTTCTTTGCCGTCCGCCAGCGTGTCCGGCGAAGGCGGCAGTGGGTTCCGCTCTTTCTTGTTGCCGATGAGAAGATGGTGCTTGGCAAAACCCATGGTCGCCGTCTCGAATTTCCCGGGAGGCTTGGCTTTGCATCCGGCCAGGCCTGCCAGCAGAGCGGCGCCGACGGCGATGGCGAAAACCCGCAATTATGCCACCACGTGCATGATGAGGGTCATTGAACCATGGCCCGATCCGCAAAATACGGAGCAATGGCCGATGAAATCTCCGGTCTTGTCAGGAGTAAAGGTCACCTCATTCGACCCTCCGGCTTTCACTTTGATGTCCACGCCGAAGTCGCGGAATCGCAGACCGTGCCCCACGTCGAGACTTTTCAATACCAGCGTAACTGGCTGGCCCTTTTTCACCGTGATCTCACCCGGCGAATAAGTGAATCGCTTCGCGACAATCTCGATTCGCTGTGGCTGGCCTTGACTCCAGGCAGCCGGAGAAGAAAGCAGCGCTGCCAGAAGAGCGGCAGCAAGTATCGGCACTCTGCGAGAGGCAGTTCCTGCTCGTTGCATTTGTCGCCGGCTACACCGGATCGTTGAAGCCACTTTGTACCCCCACTGTTCGCTATGGATTCAGAAATTTCAGCAGCGCCTTGACATCGTCGTCGCTGAGTCCGGCGCGCACCCGCATGTGTTTGGCAATCGTTCCCGAGATGCTGGGCGAGAATCCCTCCGGCTCCTGATGGCAGCGGTAGCAGTTCTCGTGAAACACCTGCTCTCCCCTGCTGGGATTCGTCGTCTGCGCCTTTCCCGGCGTGCTTCCCTTCAATCCGTTTTCTGGCGATGCCCCATTCGTTTGCCCGATGGCCAACGAGGCAGCGAGCAACATGCAGCCAGCAAACATCTGCCCCTCGCGCATAATCGTTGCTCCTCCATCAAGTCACAGCCTGACTAAGCCTCGCACCCGACACCCCAATGCACAGGCGATCCGGCAGGACTGGCCGGCTACCTGCATGATAAAGCTGGCAGCCAGCACTGTTTGAAACTAGGTTACGGACGCGACCGGCTCCGTGTGTCACAGGAGCGTCTCAAGGTTGTCATCAGATTGTTTTATCCGGCTGAGGAGCGAAAACACAATCAAATCGAACCAGAAAGGCCTCCTGACAATCCCCTGACAATGGAACGACCGCCTCCTGACAACTGCGTCGGCCTGCGGTCGGTAGTCTGAGCGCCACAGGAGCGCAAATCGAGTGGCTTTGACCCCAAGTGCGCAGGTTGGCGCCGAACATCGCACGAAGGAAACCTGGCGCACTGCTTTTACGCTTCTCTCCAAGCGGCAGGCCGCGCGATTTGTGTGGCTGTCAGCCGCGCGCAGCGTCGTAGGTTTTTGCGACCTTGCGCTTGCATTTGCCATGTATGTTCTTTTCCTGCTGGTGCAGGGTCACGCTCCGGCGCGGACTTTTTTTTCTGAGCCTCCGATCACACTGCTCGATGTTGCGCTGTTCGCTTCTGCTCTCGTTGTCCTGCGCGCAACCGTTGATATCGCATCCTCGCGCCTGGCCTTCGCATACGTTCAGAGCCTGCATAACGACTTCATTCTGCGGCTGACAACGGGTTTTTGCGAAATGGACTGGCATCGACTCACGGCGCGCAATCGCAGCGAGCTTATTGGCCGCACGTTGAACGCCACGCGCGAGGCCGCCGATTTCTATCACCGTTGCATCGAGCTCGTTTCCAGCTCCGTGATTGTTACTGCCATGATCGCAGCATTCTTTTATCAGAGCGCGCTTGCTGCCCTGGGATTCATATGCATTCTTGCTGCGTTCTATTGTGCACATCGGCTCATCATCCGGAAAAGGGTGCAGGAGGCAGCCCAGCGGCGTGAAACGGCCCTGACGGCATTGCATAGGGTGGTTGCAGACGCATTTCGCTCTGGCAAGGAGATTCGCGCCTACCGGAATCTGCCGTTCTTCCAAGGCCGTATCCAGCGCCTCGCGGACAACTTCGCGACCGGGAACCGCAGCGCAGTGCTTCTACCCCAAATGGCACGAAGCCTCGCCGAACAGGGGACAATCCTCTTGCTTCTCGCAGTCATACTCGCCGCTCAACTGTTCTATGGCGACACGAGCAGGCTCCTTTCGTTGCTTGCCTTTTATTTTGTTCTCTCGCGCAGACTTCTGCCTTTGGTCAGTCAGATTTCGCTGATCGCCGGGCAAATGGAGAGTTCTTATGAAAATGTGCGGACGGTTGAATTTGAGCTGAAGGAATGTCGCAGGCACCGAATGTCGCCGTTGCCGGCGCTGCTTCCCGACCCCGGATTCGTCCTCCAGATCAAGGACGTGAACTTTTCGTTCGATCAGCGAACGCCGCTTCTGCATGGAGTCAACCTTGTTGTTCGACCTGGCGAGACAGTTGTGTTGCACGGTCCATCCGGCGAAGGAAAAACTTCGCTCCTAAATCTGATTGCGGGAGTGGCTTCGCCCGATAGCGGAGCCGTGCGCGTGAATCGGTCGATGATCGCTTATGTGCCGCAGGAGGTTCCGCTGCTTGACGACACGATCCGGAACAATCTGCTGTTCGGCCTGTCGATGAAAAACGATACGGAGCTCCAGAACGCGCTGGCTGCGGCGAGGCTTGAGGAGTTTGTCGCGCTTCTTCCGAGCGGACTCGAAACGATGGTCGGCGATGACGGCGCGCTGCTCTCGGGCGGCGAGCGGCAGCGGATTGGATTGGCCAGAGCCATTCTGCGCGGCAGTCAACTCCTCCTTCTCGACGAAGCTACCTCCGCCATCGATGAGCAGAACGAACGCCAGGTGTTAACGAATCTGAGCGCAATGGGAGCGGCCGTCATCCTGGTCACTCATCGACGGCAAGCTCGCCTCCTTGCTCACCGCGTCTATCGAATTCAAGACCGCGCGCTCGTGGACGAGTCCAGTTCCATCGCGCAGGCCGATTTGAGGCCGGTGAGGCAAAGCGTAACCTCGCGCCGCTGCCGGCAACGGACGCGGTTGGGCGCGCGTGATCGGTGATGATCCGGCCGGACAGGTTGTAATCCAGGCGGTCGAGTTCGAAAGGAGTCGCAAGTGAATCAGCGCACAGCGATCATTATCGGCGCGGGCCCAGCCGGACTCACTGCCGGCATTGAGCTGATCCGCCGATCTGGAATCAAGCCCATTCTTCTCGAGGTCGGCCATAGTGTCGGCGGACTGTCGCGCACCGTGGTGTACAAAGGGAACCGGATGGATATCGGCGGTCATCGGTTCTTTTCAAAGTCAGACCGCGTGATGCAATGGTGGCTCGATATACTTCCCATCGAGTCCGGCTCCAGAGAGGAGGGCCGGCTCCGTTATCAGGGCCAAGAGCGCGAAATTCCCTCATCGCCATCACCCGCCGATCCTCAAGTCCAGGATCAAGTGATGTTGGTGCGCCGACGTAAGAGCCGCATCTACTTTCTGCACCGCTTTTTCGACTATCCCCTTCGCTTGACCGCTGGCACGCTGGCATCGCTGGGCTTCCTGCGGACTATCCGCTGCGGCGTGAGCTATCTTTGGGCGTCGCTCTGGCCACGGTGCCCTGAGCGCACGCTGGAGGATTTCTTCATCAACCGCTTCGGCAGGCAGCTCTATTTGATGTTTTACAAGTCCTACAGCGAGAAAGTATGGGGCGTGCCGTGCGATCAAATCAGTGCTGACTGGGGCGCGCAGCGGATCAAGGGCTTATCGTTGAAAAGTGCTCTCACGCACTATCTGAAAAGCCTCTTCTCCAGGAGCCCTGACCGCGACATAGGTCAAAAAGGCACCGAAACTTCGCTTATCGAAACATTTCTTTACCCAAAGCTCGGGCCAGGCCAAGTATGGGAGCAGGTCGCCAGCCAAATCCTCAAGAGCGGCGGTGAAATTCACTTTGGTGTAAGAGTCGATCGTATCTCCACTCAAACCAATCGAGTGCTTTCCGTTGAAGGCGTCAATGAAGCCAACCAGCGATTCGCTTATCGCGGAGACTATTTTTTCTCCACCATGCCGGTACGCGATTTGATTCGCGCTCTCGGCAGCAAGGTTCCACATGAGGTAAAGGAAGTCAGCGAGGATTTGCATTATCGAGACTTCATCGTCGTTGGACTGTTGGTGAAGGGGCTCGCGGCCAGCGAAAAAGACGGGGCGCCCCTTAAGGACAACTGGATTTACATTCAGGAGCCGGGAGTACAGGTCGGCCGCCTGCAGATCTTCAACAACTGGAGCCCGTGGCTGGTGAGCCATCCGGATCGGACCTGGATCGGACTCGAGTACTTCTGCAACGAGACTGACCCAATTTGGAAGATATCCGATGAAGCCATGGCTGGGCTCGCGATCAAGGAAGCCGTCCGGATTGGAATTCTTCGCGCCGACGATGTCGAAGACTCGCATGTGGTGCGAGTGCCGAAATCCTATCCGGCGTATATCGGCGGCTATAGCCGTTTTGAAACGATTCGCAATTACACCGATAATTTCGCAAATCTGTTTCTTGTCGGGCGCAATGGAATGCACAGGTACAACAATCAGGATCATTCCATTTTGACCGCGATGACTGCTGTCGAGAACATCATGAATGAGATGGCCTCGAAAGACAACATCTGGGCCATAAACACTGAGATGGAGTATCAGGAAGAGGTCCCGCGTCGCGGAACGAGCCGCGAAGCGCCAAAGCGGCGCTCTTCGCGGAAGGTTGCCGTCGCAGGCTCAACAATCGAATGACCGCCGGGTGACAAGCCCCTGACAACCAAGGTGCGAATCCAAATGACGATGGGGAGTGTTCCCATCGGGCCAAAGCCGTTGGATTGATTGGGCGGAGCGGACGGCGCTGTTCCTGCTCGTTATTTACATGTGCATTCACACCTTGCCCCGCGCATGGAATAGCCTGGTTACCGATTTTCCCAACTACTACCTGGCCTCGCAGCTCTCGGCTGAGGATGTTGATGCTTCGCGAATGTATGAGTGGAACTGGCTCGAGCGCGAGAAGGATCATCGCGGCATTCCCATTCGTGTCATTGGGCTTGTGCCTATTACTCCATTTTCGACTTTGTTCGTATGGCCGCTTGCAAATCTCAAACCACTCCTCGCCAAGCGCATCTGGATCATCATGACTCTTGCTTTGCTCATTCCCATCGGCTGGCTCCTGCGCACAATGACTGGGTTGACCTACCGTCGCATCGCGCTTCTCTTTGCACTGAATTTTCCGCTCTATCGCAATCTTGAGTTTGGGCAATTCTACGTGGTTCTGCTGTTGCTGATCGCCGCCGCGTGCTGGGCTTACATGCGAGGGCGACACGCTGTGGCCGGCTCACTGGTGGCCATCGCAGCCGCGGCCAAGATTTTCCCCGCTCTCTTCTTTGTCTATTTCCTCGAGCGCAGAGCCTGGCGCGCGCTTGCATCGGGCGTGCTGGTGTTGGTGGCCTCCGCCGCGCTCTCCGTCTCGGCTTTCGGTTGGAGTGTACATCGGACCTATCTTCGGGAGATCCTGCCGTGGACTTTGCATGGCGAAGCCATGCCTCCCTATGTTGTGAGCGCCTCAATCTCAGGCATTCTTCATTTCCTTTTTCTTAATGAGCCGTTGTGGAACCCAAGTCCCTGGCATTCATCGGTGCTCGCTTACTCGGTTCTGCAGCCACTGTTGCAAGCACTTTTTCTGGCGCCGGCCATTCTGCTCATTCGGAGGCAGGACGTTACCCCGCGTCGCATTATTTTGGAGTGGTCGGCGCTGATTACCGCCTCGCTTGTTATCTCTACAATTCCGGCGTCATACGATTTTGTGCTCATGGTGTTGCCGGGCTGCGCGCTGATTGCCATCCAGCTTGAGCGCAGGCGATACGCCTGGCTTGCGGCTTTGCTGGTGGCCTATATCGCACTCGGATTCCCGACGCCGGTCCCGTTTGCGGTAAAAGGCCTGCAGATTCTTTTTTACACACCTCGCCTTCCGCTGATGATCGGCATACTGGTGGGGCTCTATGCACTGCTCTGGCCTGGCGTGCGTTTGCAGGTGTTTTTTCGCGACTGGAGCCTTATTGGCTGGGCGGCGGCGATGATTGTCGCCGTCGCATTCACTGTTCACTCCACCCTGGTTCGCGAGTGTGCCATGCGACAGGAGTTTGCGTACCGATTGCCAATACCTTCTCAAGGATATTTGAATGAGAATCCGCAATCCGACGGGACCGGTGTCGACTTTATCTCCTTCACGCTGGGCGGATACCACCTGGCTTCGAGCGATTTGGGATCGAATCATGCGGCATTCCCATTGAGGGGGGGAGCCGCCGACACCGATGCTTTGTCGTTTGCCCGAACGGGCGGGCATCTTCTGGTGGAGCAGGCCGGAACCGCTCAATCGACGATTATCGATCTCCAGCAATCCGAAGTTTCGGCCATTTTCGGAGGGCGTGACCCCGCAGTCTCTCAAGACGGGAGAAGCCTCGCGTTCATTCGAGACGACGATGGTCGCGGGCGCCTGATCGAGCGGCCCTCATTGCAGGCCGATTCTTCGGCCGATGTCGAGCTTACGCCGGCTTCATTGAATGTTTTTGAAGCCGCGTTTCACTCCGCGTCGGATTACGCATTCGCGGCGTCCACAGGAAATCAAGCGCCGCAAATTTATCTCACCAGCGCCGCGGGCGTCAACGTGCCCCTTGCGCTGGGCGAGTCGCGATATCCCGCACTCTCGCCCGACGGCCGGTGGCTCGCATACAGCCGCTTCGATCGTGGTGTGTGGAATCTGCGGATTCGCGATCAGCTCACGGGCGCGATACGTCGCGTCGGCAATGTGCCATGTAACGAAATCCAGCCGTCGTGGATGAGCGATTCAAAGACGCTGCTCTACAGCACCGATTGCGGCCGGAGCCTTTGGTTCACAGCGATCGCGCGCCGTAAAGTGATTCCATAAGCGGCCTGAGCTGGCTGACGCCTGCAATTTCAGCAGCGACCGCGAGCTCAGTCGGTCTTTCCCTTCCAAGTTGGGAACAGAAAACGGTAGACGATTCCAGTTTCCCAGATATTGACGTCCTTGGCTGCGGTGAACTGGCGTCCATAGCTGGTCAGGATTCGCACCTCATGCGGCAGGTTGTAGTCCCCGCCGATGTCAACGCGCTGCGTGTTTACCCCTGGAACCCCGTCGCTGCCGAGGCTATCGATACGAAAAGTCTGCTGAATGCGAAAAACCGGCTCGAGACGGCCGATCCAGCTGTCCGGCCCGCCCCCTGCGTGAGTGCGGTAGTCGGCTTCGATCCAGTATCCCTGCGCATGCTGGCCGCGCCCGTACTCCGACCGCAGGCGCAGCCCCGTATCCTTCGGCTCCCACCACACGTGGGCACCGAAAAAACTTTCGTTCTTGCCCTGCAGCAGGCGGTCGTAGGATGTTCCAATCTCGAGCCGGCTTTCCGGAAAATAGAGGCTCGCGCGGCCGCCTGAAGATCGCTCGGCATCGAAGTAACTGTTATCGCTGCGCGAGGAAAACCAGGCGTTATAGCTGAAGTTGACCTGATTGTTCGAGAACGCGGACCCACTCAGCATGCCGCCCACTCCCGTTCCCGTGTTCATCGTGCCCAGGCCGGCAATCAGCGGCCCATCCTGGAGGTTTTCAATCCAGATCTCCGAAAGCCGGTCGTTGTAGGTATTGAACGGCAGCAGAAAGCTGCCGCCCACAATCGTCAGGTGCGGCGTAGCCAGGTAATCGCCCTGCATGTAGATCAGGCCAATGTAGTGCGAGTGGCTGTATCCCGTTTCGCCGCCGCCGTTCGGCGAATACGTTTCCAGGAGAATGGCTCTCGACTCGAACAGCAGCGAGGAACCGATCGGCGCTGCAATCAGCGGCTCGATATGCGGCTGATATGTGGTGGAGCCGTTGTTGGTGTCGGTAAAAAATCCCACGCCGCCGGAGAGCAACGGAACGTCTTGCGCCGCCGCAACCTTCGCCGCGGAAACAGCCGCCAGAGAGGCAAACATGAGCATCGCCAGCCGGCCGTAAAGAGTAGTCTGACCGTGAGATCTCGCAGTCCGCATATTCGCCAACATAACGGCGGGCGGCTCTGGGCGTGTCTCAGGATCGTCTGTTCTTTGTCAGTTGATTGTCTTATGGCGCGCCAATCCCATTGAGATTGGTGGTATGCGGTGAACATCGCAAGGGTCTTGTGATTTGCCTCATGAAAAATCAGGACCTGGCCAAGCTCACATATGAGGGCTTGGCTCAAAGAAGGGATTCGATTCGGCGTTTCTCACGGAATCGTCGATGTGGAACAGGAAACGGGTCAGACTGGACCAGGCACCGATGGAAAGACGAGAATAAGCGCTCCAAAATCTGGCTCCTCAGGTAGGACTCGAACCTACAACCCTTCGGTTAACAGCCGAATGCTCTGCCATTGAGCTACTGAGGAGTGCGTGGCGGCGCCTGATTGCCCCTTCCTAAGTTAGCAAACCTCACGAACTGCGTCAAAAGCCTCATGATCACTTCCGGCGCTGCCAGGATCCGCTCCGAAACCGGCGCGAAAACGATCAGAAACTGTACCATGAGAAAGAACTTAAAGGAGGCGCCATGCCCCGAGTTTCCCGCGTCGACCGCAGCCAATTGGCCCCCGATATTGCCACCCTATACGACAAGGCCTACGCGCAACGCGGCAACGTCCCCAACATGTTCCGCGTCATGGCCCATCGGCCCGAAATTTACTCCACCATGCAGGCTCATTTTGCCGCCGTGCTCAACTCAGGCACGGTCCCAACCAGGCTTAAAGAGCTCATCATCGTCCGCACCAGCCAGGTGAATGAGACCCCCTATTGCCTGGCCAGTCACACCACCCTCGCCCGCAACCTCGGCTGGACTGACGACCAGCTTTCGCACCTCGCCGACTGGCCTCGCCGCGACGATTTCACGTCTGCTGAAAAGGCCGCGCTCCATCTCGCCGAAACCGTCACACGCGACGCCAATGCCGTTACGGATGAGGAATTCGCAGAGCTGCGCTCTTTCTACTCGGAGGGCGAAGTTGTCGAACTTCTTTGCGCCATCGGCCTCTTCAACTACTTCAACCGCTTCAACAACGCTCTGCGGATGGAGCCGACCAAGCCCGGCGAAGGGGGACCACCCCAACCCGCACCCCAAAACGAATCCGCCGCGGCGCGTTAATCTGGAAACTGAAGTTCGCATGCAGAATTGGCGTAGCATCCCAAGCGCCGTCAGTCATGGCGGACGGAACCGATGAACTCGTGGTTGCCTTTGCGCCCGCACCTCACCCGAAAATAGGCGCCCGATTCCAGACGCGTTTTTTGCATTCAGGGTGGGAAGCAAGAACACTAACCAGAATCACGAACATCTATGGAGTCCAATGCCTCTTCACTTGCCGGCCGGCCCCTTCCGCGCCTATCTCTTCGACTGCGACGGCACGATCGTCGACTCCATGCCTCTCCACTACCTCGCCTGGAAGAAGGCACTCGCCGAGTGGGGTTGCACCCTCGAGGAGGATCTCTTTTACTCGTGGGGTGGCAAGCCGCCCGCCGAAATCATCGCCTCGTTGAATCGGATTTTTGGCCTCAAGATGCCTGTCGAAGCGGTTGCTGAGCGAAAGGAGTGCCTTTACTTCTCCCTTCTCCGCGACCTCGAGCCCATTCCAGAGGTGCTCGAGCACATTAACGCCCAGCAGGGCCGCATCCCCTTTGCCGTAGTCTCCGGCAGCACACGCGAATCGATCATCAAGTCGCTCACCTCCGTCGGCCTGCTCGACCGGTTCCCTCTCCTCATCGGCTCCGAAGACTACGCACACTCGAAGCCCGCCCCCGACGCATTCCTCATCGCCGCTGCCCGCCTCGGCATTGCGCCCAAAGACTGCCTCGTCTTTGAAGACACAGACTTGGGCATTCAAGCCGCGACAGCCGCAGGGATGGCCTCCGTTCGCGTTCCCCAGCCCCGCGAGCGCCGCAACGGAACCGTTGGACGCGCGCCCGCGTAGATGAGTTTAGGCAGCCGTTCAGGACCAGCTCCGCGTGTCGTTTCCGAATCTCATTGTCATCCCGAGCGAACGAGCGAGCCGGTTCGGCGAAGCGAAAGAGTCGAGCGACCTGCGTTCGCATTTTTGAAGATTTTGATTGAGGGATCCGTGAGGTCTGCGAGGTTCATTTGTCATTCCCAGACACCCAGAGCAAATCTTCCGTCGTTAATGCGACAGCAAATACAGCCATCATTTTTGCGATCGCCGGCGCCGTCGCGCTCCTGCACATCCTAACCAACGGCCGCTATGGCTTTCATCGTGACGAGTTACAGTTCCTCTCCGACGCACTCCATCTGGATTGGGGATTCGTTGCCTATCCGCCGCTGACGCCGTTCCTTGAACGCATTCTGCTGGCGATCTTCGGCGTGAACATCGCCTGGTTGCGTGTCTCCGCTGTCATTGCTCAGTGCGCTGTCATCATTCTCACCGGCCTGATGACGCGCGAGCTGGGCGGATCGCGCGCGGCACAGTTCATCGCTGCGCTGGCCGTCGCTTTTTCGCCACTTGAGATCTTTGAAGGCCACGAATTTCAATACACCTCGTTTGATTTGTTGTGGTGGGTTCTCGCAGCCTACTTCGTGGTCCGGCTTCTCAAGTCGGGCGATCCGAGGTGGTGGCTCGGCATTGGCGCTGCTCTCGGACTCGGCCTCGAAACCAAATACGCCATCGTTTTCTACATTGCGGGAATCGTTGCGGGGCTTGTCTTCACCGCCGCGCGCCGCTATTTCAAGTCCGGTTGGTTCTGGGCGGGCGTTGCAATTGCATTCCTGATCTTTCTGCCTAATCTTCTCTGGCTCGCGCGCCACGACTGGATTTCTTACACATTTCTCGAGCATATCCATGCACGCGACGTTGGCGAAGGCCGCGCCAAGGGATTCCTGCTTGGTCAGTTTTATGTGGCCGCGAATGCCGCGGCGGCGCCTCTCTGGATTGCGGGCCTCATTGCTTTCCTGCGCGATCGCCGCTACCGCATGATTGCGTTCATGTATCTCGTTCCGCTCGCGCTGCTCTTCGTCGGGAAGGGACGCCACTACTACATGGCGCCGGCATATCCCATGCTGATCGCGAAGGGATCGGTCGTACAGCTCCGGCGGCTGAGCAGGTTGCCGCGCTGGGGCCGCATCACTATTGGAGCCATCTGGTCCGCCGCCTTCGTTTACGTTTCGGCATTCGTCTGCGCGATTTTGCTTCCCCTTGCCTCGAGCGGTCCACTCAAGCAATTCGCGCTGGCGAACAGCTACGATCTCCGCGAAGAGATTGGCTGGAACGACCTGGTTCGCACCGTCGCGCAAATCCGCGATTCCCTGCCAGCGGACGAGCGAGCGCACCTCGGAATCACGACCAGCAACTATGGCGAATACGGTGCGATCGATGTGCTCGGCCGCGCTTATGGACTTCCCCAACCGATTGGTACCAGCAACTCCGAATGGCTACGCGGCTATCCGACGCCACCGCCTACCACGCTTTTCGTCATCGGGCTCACGCGCGCGCAGGCCAATTCAATCTTCACGAGCTGCCGCTGGGCCGGCCACAACGGAAACTCTGAAGGCGCCCGAAACGAAGAAAGCGTCCACCACCCCGACATCTTCGTCTGCGGCCTTCCGCGGTGGCCAGTGGCGGTACTCTGGCAGGAGCACGAAGACTTCCAATAACCGAGCAGCCGGCAAGGTATCGAATGTGAGCCGCCCGGCTAGTACAACAGCACCGCTACCCGATACGCCGAGAACGAACCTTGCGCAACTTGGGCAGGACAACTGCCGACAGCCGCCGCACGAAAGTTCCCGCTCGCCAGTTTTTCTGAAAGCGCTTGCGGCAGCCGGTCAAGATCGCCCGCCTGCCAGCGCATCACGAATCGCGCCATGGGCCCGGCTGGCGCTTGCGGAATACCTTCATCAGTCGCGCAGGCCCATCGCGCCGAGCTTGGGTCCTGCAGAATGGTCACGCCGCTCACGCGGAGGAGCGCAGCAACACGCGCTTCGACTTCGGCTGGGCTGAGTTGCTCAACACCACGGGAATAGTCGGCCACGGCATACAGCGCTCCGCGAGCGGCCACCACAGCCACGCCCACGCGGTCGACTTCGGGGCTCAGCAGATTTGCGCGATGCCCCGGCGACTGCATCCACTCTTCATGAATCGCATCCGCCGTAGGGCCGACCGCCACGTTCTCTTCAATCACGCTGAAGTGCGCACCAGCCTGTGCTGTTCGCGCGCCCAGGTCAGGCTCCCCCGGATATTGATGCGAGATGGGGCCTTCCTCGGCCATGCGCAGGCAGTGCCGGAACGCGGCTTGTGCCAGCGCAGGATCCCAGTCCAGGCGCCCCACTCCAGCCTGAATCCGCGCTTCGTTGGCCAGCACGAAGACTTGGCGTGCCTCGGGTTCCAGATTTCCGGAGATCTGAGAACAAGCCTGTACTGCCGCGAGTGCCGCTGCGAGCGCTGGAATCGCCGCAAGAAGAAATCTGCGCCAAACCATCGTCATATTCGTTTAGACCCCACGCTCACGCACATGTCGCTCCATTTTGTTCGTCAATGCTGCCCGGAAGGCTTCGGGCCGAGCGCTTTGTGTGCTCTTGGTGCGAAATCGGCGAAAGCTTGCATCGAAGGGCGCGGGCGGATGATGCCTCTACGAGAGGGCCGGGTCTTCCGATTTGACCTCCGCGGCGTCGAGAGAGGGTTTCCCCAGTTTGAGATCGTCGCGCCGTGCAACCCAGGGGAACAAACAGAGTGCCGGCAGTCCGACGACGCTCGTCAGCACAAAGAACCATGCCCAGCCCATCTTCTCTGACAGCCATCCTCCCGAGGAGCCCACCACGGTGCGGCCGAGCAATGTAATCGAGGAAAGCAGCGCGTACTGAGTCGCCGTCGCCGTGAAAGCGGGCGAGCATAGGCTCGATATATATGTGATCAGCACCGTCCCGGCCATTCCGCCCGTGATGTTTTCGGCGGTGACGCACAAGGCAAGATAGCCGATGCGATGCCCGCCGACGGCCTGCAGGACAAAAAAGAGATTCCCGATCGACTGCAAAACACCGCAAGCGATCAGCGAGCGCAGGATTCCGTAGCGCGTGGTCACCACTCCACCCAGCATTACTCCGGCCACAATGGAGAAAAACCCGAACACTTTGGATGCGGCAGCGATCTCAGGGAGAGAAAATCCCAGCGCGATGTAGAGCGGCGTCGACATCACTCCTGCCATCGCCTCGCCCAGCTTGTATCCGAAGATCGCGACGAGGATCACCGGCCAAAGCGGCCGGCGCATGAAATCGCGAAAGGGAACGATCACAGCCCTTGAAATTGCGCGGCGAACGGCAAGCCAGCCCGATTCCGCCGCATGCGAAGCTTCCGCCGGCACGTGCGGTTCCGGAGCCAGCAAGAACACTACGAGTCCTGCTGCGACCAGCGCAGCCATGGTGGCATAGGCCGCGAACCACCCCCGATAGGCTGCAATCAAAAGGCAGCCTGCCCCGGAAACCAGCATGCCAATCCGGTAGCCGGCTTGAATCATGGCGGCTCCGGCAGCCTGCTGATCCGCGTTCGTGCTCTCCACCCGCCAGGCATCGATCACGACGTCCTGGCTCGCCGATAGAAATGCAACTATTAGAGCCAGGGCGGCCATCATGGACAAGTTTTGTTTTGGATCGCACGATGCCAGGCAAAGAATCGCGCCGATCAGCAGAAGCTGGACGGTGACTCCCCAGCCGCGCCGCCGCCCCAAAGGCAGTGGCGGAGGCACGCGATCCATCACCGGAGCCCACACGAACTTTAATGCATAGGGCGTACCGACAAGGGCGAAGGCTCCGACGGCTGCGCGCCTTACGCCGACTGTCGAAAGCCACGCCGAAAGAGTTGAGTACGTGAGCAGCAGCGGCAAGCCGCTTGAAACACCAAGGGCGAGCACCTGCAAAACGCGCGGCTCGGTGTAAGCTACCAGCGTTCGCCGCCAGTTGGTTCGGGTTTGTGCGTGGCTGGTCTGGGGTTTCTCGCTCATCTCAGTTTGCGCGCGCCTTCCCTCAGCCTACCTCCGCCGGAGCCGCTTATTCTGAAAACGTGAAGCTCGGAATCATCTCCGACACCCACGGCCTGCTGCGGCCTGAGGTTCTATCCGCACTCCGGGGCCCGGCGTTCTCGGGCATCGACCGCATTCTTCACTGCGGTGACGTCGGCAAAATCTCCATCCTCACCGAGCTCGCCAAAATCGCTCCCGTCACCGCCGTCCGCGGCAATGTCGACCGCGAAAGCCCCAGCTCAAAGCTCCCTGAAACCGAAGTCGTCCTTATCGAGAACTCTCCCGGTCCCGGCCTGTACATTTATATGCTTCACGACCTGAAGACGCTGCACCTCGACCCCGCAGCCGCAAAGATCTCTGCCGTCCTCCACGGCCACACCCACGTGCCGAATTACGTGACGAAGAAAGGCGTGCTGTATTTCAATCCAGGCTCCTGCGGCCCGCGCCGCTTCGACCTGCCCGTCACGATTGGGCTTCTGAGCATCGGCGCGCGAGGACGCCTTCAGCCCGAAATCGTCCATCTGGCTCTTGAACCTGGTTCCTAGAACTGGTTGCATAAATCCGGTTTTGAAAGGGCACGACCGGGGTACCCACGCAGTGCGCAGGTCGCGTGCCACAAAAGCTGCATAGACATTGGAGCTTTAGCACCCGAGGAACGGTCTTCGGCCGCCGCAAGGAATTTATGCAACCGGCTCCAGGAATACAAGCCGCATCCATCCCGCATCTCGGGAGCTGCGAATATCTCCTTCATGCCTCATTTATTTCCATAGTGTTCGAATGCAACGAGGACGCCGCTGAAGCAATTCCCCTTCATAGAGAACCTCGGCGCGCGTTACGCAGACGGCTAATCGACTCCCAGTCGCGCTAGCCGCCTCGATCCAGGAGCCTACAAAATGGCCTCCCGCGCAGTCCTCTGCTGCGGATGGCGGCTTTGCTCGTTCCTTCTTTTCCTCACCATCAGCACTGCCGCTCAAACCACAACCTCAACCCCTGCCCCCACGCCGCCCGCGGATACGGGCACGTCTACCGATTTCTTCGTAATGCCCGGCTCGGATTTCGATCGTCCCGGCCTTGTTCCCCGCGCCAATCTCAACATCGGCATCGGCCATACCTTCGGATTCCTGCACAAGGATCCGATCGGCGACGAGTTGACCTTCACCTACACGTACGAGAACGCCGGCACTCACGGCTTTTTTCACACCAACTTCGGGTCGCACACCGAGGCGCTGGGGGTGATGAAAAACTTCAACCTGCCCAAAACCAAAGCCCTCACCGGTTACACGTGGATTCAAGCCGGCCTCACCAGCTTCACCGGCAATGCGCACGTTGAAAACCGCTTCTACGACGGCGAAGCCCTCGGCCTCGCCATTCACTTCAACGATCACAACGGAATCTGGATTCAGGAGAGCTACAACAAGATACCGACGGTGCCCTGGTACACGACAACGGGCATTGGCTACACCTGGAGTTGGTGACGGAGGCCACTCATTTCGACCGCCAACTGTGATATTCCCGCATGAAGGTCTGCCGCTGCCGGCTTCCGAGCCGCGAGGCCCTTTTCAGGCGAGAATTATCGATACATTTCCGGCACAAAGTTCTGCTCGTCCATCGGCGGCCGCACGTACCTCGATTTCATGATCGGCGGCAGCTTCAAGGGCTGCGGAGTGAGGTCGCGGTAGGGGATCATCGAGAGCAGGTGCCGAATCACGTTGAGGCGGGCTTTCTTCTTGCTCTCGGCGTTCACCACGAACCACGGCACCTGCCGGGTATCGGTGACCGCGAACATCTCGTCCTTGGCCCGCGAGTAATCGGCCCAATGTTTGCGCGACTCCAGGTCCATCGGGCTCAGCTTCCACCGCTTGGTCGGCTTGTCCATCCGCGCCTGGAACCTCCGCTCCTGCTCCTCGTCGCTCACGCTGAACCAGTATTTGATCAGCACAATTCCCGATCGCACCAGCATCCGCTCGAACTCCGGGCAGCTTTGCATGAATTCCAGATACTCCCGCTCAGTGCAGAAGCCCATCACGTGCTCGACACCGGCGCGGTTATACCAGCTCCGGTCGAACAGAACCATTTCGCCGGCTGCAGGCAAGTGCGCCACGTAGCGCTGAAAAAACCACTGCGTCTTTTCGCGCTCCGTCGGCGTCGCCAGCGCCACAATCCTGCACACTCTCGGATTCAGGCTCTCGGCGATTCGCTTGATTGCTCCACCCTTGCCTGCAGCGTCCCGCCCCTCGAACAGAACCACCACGCGCAGCCCTTCGTGCCTGATCCACTCCTGCAGTTTCACCAGCTCGACCTGCAGGCGCCGCAGTTCGCGCTCGTATTCGCAGTCTTTGTCGAGCCTGAGTGTTTTGGCGCTGTGGCCATTCGCTTTGCTGCTGGCACTGCCGTTCATCGCGATTGACCCATTCGAATTCCACGTTCCGTTCCCCGAGGCTTGCCTGTGCTTTTTGTGTTCTTCCACGATGGTCCTCCAAACGGCCCTACACTGCGGAACACGCATTGATCTGCGCATCCTTCCTATCGGCAGAATCTCGCTTCAAGATCATCGGGACGGCCTTCGCTGCCTCTTGCGTTTCCACTTCTTCCTTCCGCGTATGCGTCCGTAACGTGACCAACAAGGTTCGGCAGACCCTCCGCCGGCCCAAGCCACGCTTTAACGCGCTGATAATCGAATATGTGAACGCACGGAACAATCTCGCTCTTCTAAGCAGCTATGCCACCTATCTTCGTGTGGAAAAAGGACTTCGACCACTCACCTGCGAGGCGTATTTGAGTGATTTGCGCATTTTTGCTGAATTGCTCGAAGAACGCCACGCGATTCTGATTTCGGCGGCCGAGGCCGATGTTTCCGCGTTTCTCGAGAACCTTCGCGCCCATGGGATCGATTCACGATCAGCGGCTCGAAAGCTGAGCTGTTTGCGCGGCTTTTACAAATGGCTTCTTCTCGATCGCCGCATTCATCACGATCCGACCGTCAACATCGAATCGCCCAAAGCCTGGAAGGTGCTGCCCAAGTCTCTGGCCGAGCCCGAAGTGACGGAGATGCTGGAGCGCGCTGCAATGGTCGCGTCGCATCCGCAGGCCAAGGCCACTGCCCTGCGCGATCGAGCGATTCTCGAGCTTCTATACAGCGGCGGCTTGCGTGTCTCTGAGGTGACTTCCCTTTCGGTCAGCGACCTTGGGCTCGACGGCGGGCGCGTGCAGGTTCGCGGCAAAGGCGACAAGGAGCGCATTGTGCCGATCGGGCGCTCCGCGCTGCAAGCGTTGGAACAGTACCTGCGCGAAGGCAGGCCTCACCTTGAGCGAATCAGCTCGGTGCGGAAGAAAAGACCGACAGCGCAGGATCGCTCGAAGCTGTTTCTCTCGCTGCGCGGCATGCCGCTGACGCGCCAATGGATCTGGAGTTTGGTGAAGCGGACGAATCGCCGAACGAGTCCGCACGGCCTGCGTCACAGCTGCGCCACCCATATGGTGGAGCACGGCGCCGACTTGCGCAGTGTGCAAATGTTGCTCGGCCACGCCGACATTTCGACCACGCAAGTCTACACGCATCTGGCGCTGGGCCGTTTGAAGGCTGTGCACCGCATGCATCACCCGCGCGGAGCGCGGCGTGCGGTCGGCCAGGCTGCCGAAGCCACGCTGCTTTCGATCTCGCGTCCCGGCCCGCAACTTGTCGCGCCGCAAAACTCGAACGAGGAAACTTCATGAGCACCAATGCCAATGCGCCTGCGGCTTTCTTGCCGGCCGGCTCCAAAGTTGGCGTGCTGGTCGACATGTACCTCCAGGTGCTTTCAGCCGAACGTGGCGCATCCGCGCACACTCTTCGGGCCTATCACCGCGAGCTGCATGGCTTCGCTGCGTGGATGGAAGGCAACCATCCCCGCGTCAACGTGGCTCGCATTGAGCACACGCACATCCGCGCATACCTCGGGGTGCTTTACGATCGAGGACTTTCCAAGGCATCTGCCGCGCGCGCCCTCGCCGCCATCCGCAGCTGGTTCAGATGGCTGGCCCGGAACCATCACATCGAACAGAATGCAGCGTCACTCGTTTCTACGCCGCGGCTGCCCAAGCATTTGCCGCGCGTGCCGTCGATCGAGCAGTTGAATCGCGCGGTCGATTCGGTGCGCGATGATGCCGCGAGCTGGCCTGCTCGCGACAAGGCCATCATGGAGATTCTTTACGGATGCGGGATCCGCAACGCCGAGCTTACGGCCCTCGATCTCGACGACATTCACTGGGCCAATGAGGCCATCCTAGTGCGCGGCAAAGGGCAAAAGCAACGCTACGTGCCGTTGGGCGATTCGGCCGCCGAAGCCCTTCGTGCCTACATCGCCGAGCGCACTGCCCGCATCGCTGCCGGCAACGGACAAGAACTCGGCGCGGTCGAAGTGCAATCCGCTATTCCCGGTGCGGCTCGGGAACCCCTCAGCACCCCCGCGCTATTTCTTAATCTGCGGCTGCGCGGCCTCCGGACAGGCGGCCAGGCTCGCCTCACCAGCCGCAGCGTGGGCCGCATCGTCAAGCGCATTGCCATCCTCCGCGGCCTGCCCTCCGACATTCACCCCCACACCCTTCGCCACGCCTTCGGGACTCACCTGCTCGAAGAGGGCGCGGATTTACGGGCCATCCAGGAACTCCTCGGCCACGAACGCCTTTCGACGACGCAACGCTACACGCAACTGACCACTGCGCAATTGGCGGCTGTTTACGACCGCACCCATCCACGTGCACGCTAGGCGAGCGCGCCAACCAGCCGCCGCACTATGTTGAGTAGTCCGCGTTGATGTGGATGTATTGCGCGGTCAAATCGGTCGTCCAGAAGACGCAGGATCCGTGTCCCACGTGCAAGTCAATTGAAATTGAAAACTCGTGCTGACTGATATATTCGTGCGCGGCCGCTTCGTCAAATTCGGGCGCCCGCCCGCCGTCCTTGCAAATCTGCAAATTGCCGAATCGAATGTCGAAGCGGGCGGGGTCGACTTGCGCGCCGGAATAGCCGATGGCCGCGGCGAGACGCCCCCAATTTGGATCGGAACCGGCCCATGCGGTCTTGACAAGCGGTGAATGAGCAATCGCCCTGGCGATGAGGAGCGCATCCGCGTCGCTGGCGGCGCCGGCGATGCGCAACTCGACCACATGTGATGCGCCCTCGCCGTCGGCTACAATTTGCCGCGCGAGCGAATTGCACACATCGATCAGAGCAGCCTCGAATGCAGGATCGCCTTCGCCGATGGTCACGCCGCTCGCGCCCGATGCGAGCAACAGCACTGTATCGTTCGTCGATGTGTCGCCGTCGACCGAAATTCGGTTGAAGCTAACGTCGACTGCGGCGCGAAGGTAGCCGTCGAGAACCGCGGGATCAATGGCCGCATCGGTAAGCACATAGACCAGCATCGTGGCGTGAGGCACAAGCTGCGGGTAAATCATTCCCGAGCCTTTGCCGAAGGCCGCAATGCGCACCTCGCGCGCAGTCCGATCTCCGCCCTTCAGCTCGAGCCTTGCGAAAGCCATTTTTTCCACAAGATCTGTGGTCAAAATGGCATGAGCAGCTTCAGAAAAACGATCCGAATCGGAGCCGAGAGATGCTGCCAGCTCCGGCAGCACGGCAATCAGTTTTTCCGCAGGCAGCGGCACGCCGATGATTCCCGTCGACGACGGGAAGACCTCCTGTTCGCGGCAGCCAAACTCTTTGGCAATCGCTTCACACGTGGCGCGTGCGGCACGAAGGCCGGGTTCGCCCGCTGCGCAGTTGGCATTGCCTGCATTGATGGCCGCCACGCGCACACGCCCGCCGGTCGCGCTTAAATGTTCTTTGTCGACAATCAGGGGCGCCGCGATCACGCGGTTCGATGTGAATGCCGCGGCCGCGCTTGCAGGCACATCCGCCACAATCAGGGCAAAGTCGGGCCGTCCGCTTGCCTTCAGGGCGGCTTTCACGGCGCCAAATTTGAATCCTCTTGGGATCGAGTTGTTCGATAGATCGCTCATGCGGTCAAACCCTAATTCATCCAGCCCATTTAATCTAGCAGGTGAGGGGTTCACCGAAGACAGTCCATGGGCGATAAGGAATTCGATTCGCAAACTTTTCTTGAGATGCATGCGGTCAACGTCGCTCGAGGAGACCGCATCGTTCTGCACGACGTGAATCTCAACATCCGCGCCGGCGAGCATGTCGCGATCCTGGGGCCGAACGGATGCGGCAAATCCACGCTGATTCTGGCCATGACCTGCCAGCTCTATCCCATTGTTTGCCCTGGCATGGCGGTCCGCATCTTCGGACGCGAACGCTGGGACCTGACGGAACTGCGGCGACACTTCGGCGTGGTCACCGCCGGGCCCACGGGCGCCGAGCTGCCGGGCGAGCGGACCGCGGTCACCTCCGGACTGGACGCGGTGATCGCAGGTTTCTTCTCGGCTTCGACATTGTGGCCCAATTTGCACGTGACCGATGAAATGCGCGCGCGGGCGCGGGAAGCTTTAGCCCGAATGGAGGCGGCACATCTGTCCCAGCAATTCGTCGGGACGATGTCTGCCGGAGAGAGACGCCGCATCCTCATTGCGCGGGCGCTCGTCCTCCGCCCCCGACAACTCCTTCTCGACGAGCCTTCCAACGCGCTCGACTTGGCCGCACAGCGGGATCTGCGCGAAACGCTGCGCACACTTGCCCGGGATGGCACTGGCCTGGTGATGGTCACACACCATCTGGGCGACATTTTGCCCGAGATTGAGCGAATCATCCTCATGCGCAATGGCCGCATCGTGGCCGACGGGGCACGCGAGGATCTTCTAACCGAGCCGCGCCTGAGCGATCTCTTCCATGTTCCAGTGCGCGTGGGTCGCGACGCCGAGTGGCTGCACAGTTGGTGATTCAGTTGAAATAGAGTGTTTGAAATTTCGACGCTTAGTGATGGTGGACGCCATAGAAAGTGTGATAAAACCCGCCCGATGGAAGATTCTCCTCGCTTTCGCGACCATCTATCTGGTCTGGGGATCGACCTTCTTTGCCATCCGCGTTGGAGTCAGTCAGGTTCCGCCATTCGCTTTTTGCGCCATGCGGTTCCTGGCGGCAGGCCTGCTGGTTTATCTTTGGGCCGCAGTACACGGCGAGCGCAGGCCAACCATGCGCCAGTGGCGTTCGGTATTCGTGCTTGCTTTTCTCATCTTCGTCCTCGACTACGGCCTTCTTTTTTGGGCAGAGCAGCGTGTTCCCTCTGGCATCGCGGCCGTCATCCTAGCCACCATTCCGGGGTTCATGGCCCTGTCGGAGATCCTTATTCTCCGCACGCAGCGGCTTTCAGTGGGGCTCACTCTCTCGCTTTTTGCGGGTTTTGCGGGCGTCGCAGTCCTCATAAGCCCGTCACATTTGCTCGGGAGCCTGGGTGGAGCAGCGATCGACAAAGCGGGCGCCACTGCGCTCATCATCGGAGCCATTGGTTGGTCCTTGGCCTCCGCGCTGTCGCGCAAGCTACCACTCCCCTCATCAAAAGTGATGAGTTCCGGCGCACAAATGTTTGCCGGCGGGGCCATGCTTGCCATAGTCGCCGCTCTGCGAGGTGAAGGCCGCGATCTTCATCTGTCCGCCGTTTCCAGCTCCGCGTGGATTGCGCTGCTTTACCTCGTCTTCGCCGGTTCCATCGCGGCATTCACGGCATATGTATGGCTTCTACACCATGAGTCGCCTACCAAGGTGGGCACCTATGCGTATGTCAATCCGGTAATTGCCGTCGTGCTGGGCTATTGGTTGGGTGGTGAGCCGGTAGGCGCATCCACGGTCGCCGGCGGATTGCTCGTTCTTGCCAGCGTTGTCGCGATCACGAGTATGCGCTCAAAGGCCAACGCCGCGGGAGACCCTGGATAAGCAGTCTTCGAAGGGCCAGCAAGAATGGCCGGCTGGGTTCGCCGGCATTAATGTGTGCGCTCCTAAACCTGTGTTACCATTCGGCCGACGGGCGATGTTTTCAGTTGACCGCGGAGGTCCGATCATGGCGCACATCTCCAGACGCGATTTCATCAAGACCACCGTAGCGACAGGCGCTGTCGCCAGCATCGGCAGTCTTCCTTCTCTCGCCGAAAGATCTCCGGCGACCCAGGTCGTCACACTCGGCAAATCGGGCGTGAAAGTCACGCGCCTCGCCTTCGGCACCGGAAGCAATAACGGCTACGTGCAGGCACAGCTCGGGCAGAAAACGTTCTCCGACCTGGTTGCTTACGCGTATGATCGCGGCGTTCGCTTCTTTGAAACCGCGGAATCCTACGTAACGCCCGCCATGCTCGGTGAAGCACTTAAGCCGTTCCCCCGCGATAATTACGTCCTGATGACCAAAGTGACCACTGACCCGGACGCAGATCCCATGCGTCGCTTCGAAGACATGCTCCGCACCTCCAATACCGACTATTTCGACATCATGCTCCTTCACTGGCAGCACGCGCCCGATTGGGTCGAGACCACAAAGCGTTGGCAGGAAGGCATAGACAGATTCCAGGCCAGAAAGATCATCCTCTCGCGCGGTGCCAGTGTCCACGGCCTGCCCGCTCTGCGCCAGATGCCCGGCAATCCTTGGCTGCAAGTCGCAATGATCCGCATGAATCACAAAGGCACGCGCATGGATGGACCAACTTGGGAAGACAATAACAATCCGCAGTGCGTTCCAGAGGTCGTGGATCGCGTCCAGCAGGTCAAGAAGGACGGCATGGGAGTCGTCAGTATGAAGCTGATTGGCAACGGCGCTTTTACCGAGCACAGCGATCGCGTCGACGCCATGCGCTTTGCCTTCCGCCATGCGGGCGTCGATGCTGTAACCGTCGGGTTTAAGAGCCGTCAGGAAATTGACGAGGCCATCGACAACTTGAATCTGGCCTTTGCATGACAGGACGCCAGCTTGCCGTGAGCCTAGTTATGGATCCCCTTGTTTGAACGAAGCACGCTGCCACGTCAAACTACAATCGCGCTTTGGCAAAGGCGCGGCCAGATTCAGACCCTAGATATTTCTCAAACGCAGTGGGATGGGCCTCGTCTGTAAACGCAACATAACTCTTAATTCGCCAGGGGCTGTGCTTGGCGGAATGCGTCGCTCCCCCAGCATTATGGGCCAAGAGCCGTTCTCTGAGATTGTCTGTAATGCCGGTATGGAAATGCTTTTGTTCTCCAAGACTCTGCAGGATGTTGGCATACTTCATCGGGAGTCCACGTCCGCAAAAGCTCCGGCGCGACGGCTTTCGCCACGAATTGCCAAGCCAAGGCTCTCCACAATAGCAGGATGGCCTGCCGGGCAGAAGCCCGCTGTCAGGGGCGAAGGCTGGTGGGCCCGGAGGGATTTGAACCCCCAACCAAGGGATTATGAGTCCCCTGCTCTAACCGTTGAGCTACAGGCCCCGTTGCAGCCAATCATAATGCAGTGGCTATACTAACTTGTAGGGTTCCGGCCCCCCGGGCAGAGCCGCGCGGAGGTCATTCGAGTGGATACGCCTCTACGAAGCGTCGAGCTCGCCCCGGTAACAGAATGGGAAGACGGCGAAATCCGTTCGGGCAGCGACGATCTTGCCGCGGAAGAGCCGCTGCAGATCCTCATTTCGGGCGAGTCGCTGGTGGTTACGATGCGAACGCCCGGCCACGACCGTGAGCTGGCTGCCGGCTTCTTATGGACCGAAGGCCTGATCAAAAGTCGCGAAGAGATCCTCTCGTTTCGCGACCAGGCTTCACTGGACTGCCCGACCGAGAACACGATCGACGTGGAGTTGCGAGACGGCGTAAACCGACCCGGCAACCCGGAGCGTAACTTCGTTTCGAATTCAAGCTGTGGGCTGTGCGGAAAATCCTCGATCGATGAAGTGCACGCGCGCGGATTGAAGCCCATCTCCGAGGGATTCTCAATCAACGCTGAGACCTTGTGCTCACTTCCGGAGAAACTGCGTGCCCGGCAGGCGGTCTTTGATCGGACCGGGGGATTGCACGCTGCCGCTCTGTTTGACGCCAAAGGGGAATTGGTCGCGCTTCGTGAGGATATTGGCCGCCACAACGCGGTCGACAAGGTCGTCGGATGGGCATTGTTGCGAGGTTTCGTTCCGCTCTCGCGTCATGTGCTTCTGGTAAGCGGACGCGGGGGCTTTGAGATCATCCAGAAGGCGATTTCCGCTGGTGTGCCCATTGTGGCTTCTGTCTCTGCTCCATCGAGCCTTGCCGTGCAACTGGCCCGCAAAGAGAATCTGACGCTCATCGGATTCCTCCGCGGAAGGCGGTTCGTAGTATATTCGGGCCAGTCCCGTTGCTTGATGCAGAGCTCGCCGGCGCCAGGTTCCCGTATCTGACCATGCAGCCGCTCGGGATTAGCGAATGAAAGTGTAATAATCAATCCGGCACTTCCCGGCTTCCCATTTGCAAGGCCGGATTCGCACTCCCGGCTATTCGGCGAGGATTCTCTAAGCCATGTCAACGGTCACCATCGACAATATGGTGCATTCATTTGCGCCCGGCGAGTCTCTGATCGATGTCATCAACCGCTCAGGTGTCGAGATTCCACAGGTTTGCTACCATACTCAGCTTGGCCCGATACAAACCTGCGACACCTGCTTGGTCGAGGTGGACGGGAAGCTGGTGCGCGCCTGCGGCACTGCGGCATCGAATGGAATGATCGTCAACACGGCCTCGCAGCGCGCTGTGGGCGCCCAGCGGCAGGCATTTGACCGCATCCTCGGAAACCACCTGCTCTATTGCACAGTCTGCGACAACAACAACGGCAACTGCAAAGTGCACAACACGACCCGCCTGCTGGCAATCGAACATCAAGACACTCCCTACACCCCAAAGGCATATCAGAAGGATTTTTCCAATCCTTTCTACCGTTACGATCCCGACCAGTGCATTCTCTGCGGTCGGTGCGTCGAGGCCTGCCAGAACCTGCAAGTCAACGAAACGCTCAGCATTCGCTGGGAGGAGGAACACCCGCGCGTCCTTTGGGATGGGGGCGCGGCGATCGGGGAATCAAGCTGCGTTTCGTGCGGCCAATGCGTGTCGGTTTGCCCTTGCAACGCGCTGATGGAAAACTCCATGCTCGGCGAGGCCGGCTACATGACTGCTTTGCCCCAGTTGGCGCGCGAGCGAATGATTGAAGTGGTCAAGGAACTCGAGCCCGAAATCGGCTATAGCTCCGTTCTGG
>JASHSG010000248.1 GCA_030040935.1 Acidobacteriaceae bacterium
ACCCAAGGCATTGGCATCCGCCGTCGAAGTGAATGAGGACTCTGAGGAGCTGGGCCAGCGCGACATCGCGCGCCGCCGCCCCACACGCAAGGATGTGATCATCGGTGTCTCAGCTTCAGGACGCACGCCTTATGTTGTCGCCGCGGTTGCCTATGCCCGCGCGCGCGGAGCGCATACCGCTGCCGTGACCTGCAACCAGGAAACGCCTCTGTCGCAAGCCGCGGACATCACAATCGTGGCCGACGTGGGCGCAGAGGTGATCTCCGGATCGACGCGCATGAAGGCGGGCAGCGCGCAGAAAATGATTCTCAACATGATCACCACCGGCGCCATGACGCGGCTCGGCTACGTCTACGAAAACCTGATGGTCAACGTGCACATGCAGAATTCGAAGCTGGTGGAGCGCGGAATTCGCATTCTCATGTCGGCCTGCAACATTGATCGCGCGACCGCCGTTGAGACCATCAAGAGCGCTGGGCGCAGCGTGCCGGTGGCCCTGGTCATGCTGAGAGCCAGGGTGGACAAGCCTGAGGCAGTTCGACGGCTGGCAAAATCCGACGGCAACGTCCGGCTGGCCATTGAAGACAATGTGCTCGAGCTTTGAATCAAATCGTCACGGCAGAACGCGCTCGATGTGCAGGAACAGAATCAGATTCAGCGCCACGCCGATCACCAGCACGCCGATTCCGATCACCGCAACAGCTTTTGCTTTGCCGCTGAACGCCTTCAAATCCTCCAGAAGCTCCTGTTGCTCCAGAGTGTTGCGGTCGGTCGCTTCGCGCACCATCTCCAGCTGATCTTCGACGCGCTTGAGCGACGCGTTTTGATCCGCGATTTGCTCGCGCAGGCCGCGGTGTTGCGTCTGCAGCTCGGCAAGGCTGCTTTCAAGAGGCGCCAGATCGATTTTGGGCGGGGGCGGCGGCGCTTGCGGGCGCGGAGTGAGCACATTGGAGATTGCTGTGAGAACGTTGCCTTCAAGCAGGGGCAGAAGCCGCTGCACGATGGGCATAACGGTGTGAAACAAGTTGATCGCGCGCTGTGCGCCGGAGGGTTGATCCTGGCTCGTCGATCCAGGCAGAGCGCGGCCGGGAGGGCCGGCCGAGATGCGGTTGCCCCCGATTTGAGCGCCAGAGGGGCGCCTCACGGAGCCCATCGGCAAGGGCGCACCGACGGGCCGCGATGGCTGAGACATGGGCCTGGAAGGCAATGATTCCCGATGTATCGTTTCAACGCTGTCGGGTTGATTCATGGAAGTCCTTCGAATTACGTGAGACAGTTCTCATATATAGCTCATTTGACGTCCGTTGGAAACTCAGTTTTCAACAATGCTGCTGCCGCGCTCAGGGGCAGGGCCGTGGCAGCGTATTCTCGAAGCGAGGACAATCGCGTGAAGGCACATGTGAGCCGCACGCTGCGCAGTGTGCAGCGAAGCATCCTGGCAGGAATCATCACCGTTGGCCCGCTTTTCGTCACCTACCTGATTTTCAGCTTTCTGCTGAGTGAATTGGCCCAGGCGGGACTGCCTGCCGTTCATCTGCTGGCCGGGCTGCTGCCAGCGGGCTGGTTTCGCCATCCGTGGATTCAGTCTTTGCTGGCCATTCTTCTCACCCTCGTGGTTCTTTACATCGTGGGACGCGTCACGTCTCTGGTCATCGGCCGGCAGGCTTTCGGACTGTTCGAGTCGATCCTTGAGCGGCTGCCCTTCGTGGCCAAGGTCTACACCTCGGTGCGGCAACTGTTAGACACGATGATGGCCAAGAAGGACGCCAGTCAGCGCGTGGTGCTGATCGACTTCCCCATCGCCGGGCAAAAGAGCATCGGATTCCTGACGCGCACCATGACCGATGCCGCGAGCGGGCGGCCGCTGGCCGCTGTGCTCGTTCCCAACGCCATTAATCCCACGTCGGCCTTTCTGCAGATTCTACCCATGGACCGCATCATCGAAACGGACCTGACCATGGAGCAGGCGATGAGCATGGTGATGACAGGCGGCGCGGTCGGGCCGGAGGCAATTCAGTATTCGAGGATCGAAGACCAAAGCGGCAACGACACGATTTCAGCGCTGAGAGGGCCGCGCATTTAGCGTAAAGAAGGAACTCTTCATGCGGCTCTGAAATAGACTTGGCCAGGGAGACAGTCGAATGACCGGCAGGCCAAAACGAAAACGTCCAATTACGATCACGATTCTGGGCTGGCTCTACATTATCGTCGGCGCAGTGGGAACCACCGCGCACTACGCCGATTTCCGGACGCACAAGCCAATGGTGAACGAGTTTGTCTGGATCACCGTGCTAGGCGCAGCCGCAATCGCTTCCGGAGCGTTCATGCTGCGTGGTCAGAACTGGGCTCGATGGCTGGCGCTGCTGTGGATGGTGGCGCATGTGGCCATCAGCGCGCTTCATTTGATGCGAGGGCTCGTGATCCATAGCTTAATGCTTGTGATCATCGCCTGTCTTCTTTTCCAGCGAGAAGCGCGGGAGTATTTCAGCGCGGGCTGATCTGATTTGCCGCATGCGGCAGATGAGCTGCTGCCGGCGCAACGCCGACTTCCTCCCCCGCAGCGAGCTCTTCCTCGGCGTGTTCGCTCTCCACCGTGACCTTGCGCAGGCTTACGTGCTCGAACTGCGCCCAGATCAGGCCCGCGGGAGCGACGCAGAGGAACGTGCCCACCAGGATCGTGGCGGCGCACGCGGTCGCAGCCTCCGGCGTTGCGCCAAACAAGCTGGTGAGCGCAGCGGCCACAAAGGCGATCTGCGAAAACCAGCCCAGCACCGGAAGCTGCAGGACGCTCACGCCGCCGCTGATCATCATGAGCAGGACGCACCTTGAAAAACTCATCCCCGCCAATGGAGGACTGGCGGTGAAGGCGTGCACCGTCTCGAGATACGCCAGCGCTATGATGCCCCACATGGCCAGCGAGATTGAAGCGTTGATGGCGAAGTCCCAGATGCTGTGAATCACGTCGAGCCCTGCGTGAAAGGTTCTGATTTTGTGGCCGGCAGCGTGGCCCAGGCCCTTGGAGATGAGTCCAAACGAGCGCTCAAAAAAGCCCGCCACAGCGTTGCCCGATAGGCGCACAGCCACCAGAAGAAGCACTCCGGCCAGCGTCATCAGCAGCGCTCCGAAGCGGGCGAAGATGTTGGAAAGAATCGGATAGCGGTGAGTCAGCGGCGCCAGGAGATGGCTGAAGAATCCTGCATGACCTGAAGCCGCGCTCAGCGCGGTCTGCGGAATCGACAAGAGAGCCAGCGAAAAAATCAGCGCCATGGACCCGAAGTCGAACAGCCGTTCGACAATGTAGACGGCAATCTGCGAACCCAGCGGTTCTCCGGTCTTTTTTGCCACCAGATATGGCCGCACCGGATCGGCGAAACGCCCGATCAGGGCCACAGCGGTGAAGCCGATGATCTGGGTTCCCAAAAGGGAGAAGAGCGGAACCTTCTTGTTGTGCCGCATGAGCAGGGTCCACCGAGCGGCGCGAAATACGAAGGCCAGATAAATGCATGCAGTGCCAAAAGCGATCTTTCGCCAGTCGGCGAGCGCAACCTGCGCGGCAAAAATGTGGAAGTCGAAATGAATTCGCGATCGGGCCCACAGAAAAAGGGCAGCCAGCGCCAGCAACAGAACCAGGCCCAGAATCCAGCGGTTCTTCTTCACGAATTCTCCGTCAGGCAGTTCGGAATGATGTTCCATAGGTATGTTCTCACGCCCCGCGAGATTGCGAGGGCGAAGATGGACTTCGAGTCCCAGCCAGGTCAATGCCGGCTTCGATATAAAGAAACTGTGAACCTGGAAAAGCCGGTCAGCGGGACGCCGTCGGCTGCGCGGGTGAGGCCGATGTGGCCGAGGGATCGCGCCGGGTTGCCGCCTCGCGGGCGAGAACGCGGCGATTGAATTCGTGGATCACGCGGGCAACGTAAATCCGGGTCTCGTGATAAGGCGGTATATCGTGATACTTGTCGACCGCATCCGGACCTGCGTTATAAGCAGCCAGCGCCAAGGCAAGATTGTCGTGATATCTCGTGAGCAGCGCGTCCAGATAGGCCGAGCCTCCGCGTACGTTGTCTTTGGGTTCGAAACTGTCCTTGACGCCCAGTTCGGCGGCGGTTCCGGGCATTAATTGCATCAGGCCCTCGGCGCCGGCGGGGCTCACGGCGCGGGTGTTGCCGTCGCTCTCGGCTTTGACCACGCTGCTCAGCAGGTCTACGTCGAGATTATGTTCTGCGCCTGCCTGGGTGAGCATTTCGTGCAGGTCGGCCGGCGTGAGTGTGGCCGGGGTCTGGGGTCTGGCCGCGGGCCCGGGCGAAACCGGTGCTGCTGAAGCGGGCGCAGGCTGATCGGGAACCGCCTCGAATCCCACAATTTCCTCGGGCTTCAGCTCGATGTAGCTGTCTTCTCCGGCGCTGATGTAAAGACGAATACGGCCGTCGACCAGCGCATGATGATCGCACTGCTCGACGAAGCCGTTGCTCAGGGTTACGCGCTCGCCCGCCCAGGATGCCTTCGCCGCAAGAGCCATTGCGCACACGACAATTGCGGCAACGTGCGGCGTTCCCCCCGTTTTGAATCGAAATCCCAAGCCGATCACCCTCCTAAATCGCCGTTGAAGTCATCTTTCCAATTGTGCGCTCCAGAATCGCGGCCACGCCATCCTCATCGTTGGACGGCGCCTGCTTCCAGCCGCGCATCTTTGCCAGAAGGCGCAATTCCTGTGCCGCGTTTGCCATCACAATTCCCTGCCCTGCCCACTCCAGCATGGCCGCGTCGTTCCAGTTGTCGCCCATCGCCATCGTCTCGCTGCGATCCACTCCCAGGCGCGCTGCGAGGCGCTCGAGTGCCCATCCCTTCGACACGCCAGGCGGCAACAGATCGAGAATCGAGATGTCCCGGGCCGGATATTCGGTGCGTACAGCGTCGCATTCGGCGCCCCACTGGCTCGCCTTCAGCGCTTTTTCCGCCTCTCTCATTCCGTCTACGCTTCCCGCCGCCATCCCTTGAATGGGATCGTCGCCATCGACCAGCGCCAGCTCCAGCGGCTTGACGACTTCGATTGCGTTGCGGTTGGCCTCAACCCACATCGCGATCCGCCCATGCGCCTGTTCAAGGTCTTCCAGCACCAATTCGCCGCGCCCGGGACGGTCAAATGTGAAAACGACCGCTCCGAACGGCCGAAGAACGCCGCAAAGGCCGCGCGCCACCCGCGATTCCATATGACAGCGCTCGATCACCTCACCGCCCAGCGTCGAGAGCACCGCACCATTGGACGCGATCAGCGGCGTATCCGCTCGCAGCCCAAGCCCCGCAAGTAATGGCGCTGTGTAGGCCGGCCGGCGCCCCGTGGCGATGGCCACCGTGATTCCCGCCTCCTGCGCCGCCCGCAGTGCGCGAGCATTGCGCTCACTGACGGTTTGAGAGTGCGTCGGCAGCAGCGTGCCATCAACGTCAATCGCGACCAGCCGCGGAGGAGGATGCATGGATTCAGTGTACGAGAGGCAGGGTTCAGGGATCAGGGTTCAGGGGTCAGAGATCGATGGGCAAGAGTTCATCGTGTATTCTTTGGCCCATGGAACAGATCTGCAGCCTGTGCCACGCGGTGCTTGCCGGGACGACCAAGGCCGATTGGTGC
>JASHSG010000249.1 GCA_030040935.1 Acidobacteriaceae bacterium
CGCGCGATGTGGAGCGCGAAGCGCTTTCCGCCATCAAGGAGTTTCCAGCCATTGAACTCAGGTCGTTTGCCGACCTTGAGCGGCACTCGCCTTGACCGGCAGACGATGTGCATTTACCGTGGGCATGCCGGCCGATGCACTCGCTGACTCTGTGCATCCTGCGATCGCCGCAGCGCGTCCAAAGCGCAGCGGCAAAATGATCCAACGGTAAGAAGGGCTCATGCGCATTGGGATTACATGTTATCCCACCTACGGCGGCTCGGGGGTGGTGGCGACGGAGCTGGGGATTGAACTCGCGGCACTCGGACACGAGGTCCACTTCATCTCCTACTCGCAGCCGTTCCGCCTCAACGGCAGGGACGACGGCATCTTTTACCATGAGGTTCCCGTCTCCAGCTATCCGCTGTTCGAATTCCCGCCCTACGATCTGGCCCTGGCCTCGCGCATGACCGAAGTGGCCGAGTACTACTCTCTCGACCTTCTCCACGTGCATTATGCGATTCCGCATTCGGTTTCGGCGCTGCTGGCGCGACAGATGCTAGCCACGCGAAGCCGCCGGTTGCCCTTCGTTACGACTCTTCACGGCACCGACATCACGCTCGTCGGCCTGGATCGCAGTTATTTGCCCATTACAAGGCACGCCATCCAGGAAAGCGATGGCGTAACGAGCATTTCGAACTACCTGCGCGATAAGACGATTGCGGACTTCAATATTACGCGGTCTATTGAGACCATTACGAACTTTGTCAACTGCGACGTGTATACGCCAATCAAAGACGAAGTTGCGCGCGCACGCTGCCGCGCCCACTACGCTGCGCCCGATGAGCCCCTTCTCGTGCACCTGTCAAATTTCAGGCCAGTGAAGCGCGTTACCGACGTGGTGAAGATATTCGCGCTCATTGCCCGCGAGCGGCCTGCGCAACTGATCCTGATTGGCGACGGCCCGGATCGCTCGACTGCCGAGTGGCTTGCGCATGATCTCGGTATTCAGGCGCGCGTTCACTTTCTGGGCAAGCAGGAGCGCGTAAGCGAGCTGCTCGCCATCTCCGATCTGCTGCTGATGCCGAGCGAACTTGAATCCTTTGGTCTGGCAGCGCTTGAAGCAATGGCCTGCAAGGTTCCGTCGATCGCCACGCGCGTGGGCGGGGTTCCCGAGCTCGTTGACGAGGGCGTTACGGGGTTACTGTTCGGTGTCGCCGATGTGGAGGGCATGGCTCAAGGCGCGCTGAGCCTGCTCAACGATCGGGCACGGCTCGACACGATGGGCGAAGCAGCTCGAAAAACCGCGCAGAAACGGTTTTGCGCAAACTTGGTCGTGCCCCAGTACGTCCGTTATTACGAGCAAGTACTCGCGCAACCACCCGGATAGGAAATTCAAGAAAATCTTCCTGTCGGCCGAAAACTTTCTTTCGAATCGACAGTAGCAAAGCGTATCCTGCATCCAGCTGGAGGTCATCGAATGAGAATCGGAAAAGCACTGACTTTTGCCTTGGCATTCGCGCCGGCACTGGTTTGGACCCAGGCCCCGGCGGCCGGTCCTTTTGACGGCACTTGGACCACGAACATGTCCTGCGACGCCAGCGAACACATGCCCGCCTACACCTGGACGTTTATCGCCAACATTTCCAACAGCACCTTTCACGGGCAGCACGGCGAACAGGGTGGGCCCGGTTACATGGTCATGGATGGCGCGATCAATCCCGACGGCTCGGCGAAGCTGCACGCCAAGGGGACAGTGCAGGCGGGGAAGGCCGGCATCGTGACCCAGCTCAAAGGCAATAAATACGACTACTACGTCGAAGCGAAGTTCACCGGCACGAGCGGCACCGGCAAGCGCGACGAGGGCGCAGGTATTCTGGGCCGGCCGTGCAGCTTCGAGTTCACAAAGCAGGGAGATACGGGTACGCCGCCCGCTCCGCCGGCAACGCCGCCGGCGCAGTAAACTTCACGCGGAGGCTTCAGCCGTCAGCTCGGTTCGGTGGCATGCGGCGTGGACTGTGGCCCGCGGCGGGCGGCAGGGGAGCGAGCGCGGCTCAGGGTCTTTCGCCCGCTAAAGCGGTCTTGCCGGCCGGGACGGCGTAACTGTCGTTTTCCGGCGCTCCCGCGTTACTGCTCGTCGAGATATTCCTGAGGCACGTCGTCTTCGGGAACTTCGCGCGTTCGAACTTCCCTCACCGATTCGTCTTCGGACTCTTCCACGCCAGAGACGATGCCTGCCTCGAACGCGTTCCCTTCCTCGAGCAACTCGTCGACGCTTTCAGAATCCACGCTTTCTGTGTTCGACAGGCCTTCGAGGTCTCCCGACTCCAATCCCGAGGGCGGTGGCGTAAGGTCCAGCGCATCCAGCGGTTCATCTTTTTCGCGCCTCGCCCTGGCGCCAGACATAGTGCCTCTTGTTTTCGCTGGTTTCGTCGTCGTCGACGCCTTCTTCCGGGCTGAGGCTTTGGCGAGAACGGCTTTCCGCCTCTTCCCGGCTGTGCTTTTGACCTGAGAGGTCTTCTTCCTTACAGAACCCTTCCGCGCCGACTGCGTTCTTACAGGCTGCAGCGGCCTTTTAGCTTCATTTTTCGTCGATCCCGTAGACTTCTTTCCGGCCTTCTTTTTGCTCGCCATTGGCGCAGTCTAGCACCGTCGCGTGGGGGCCGGTCAATGTTGCCGCAGGATCGAGAAGCGCCCCATGTTAGGGCACTCAAGGGCCTCAAAGCCCGCATCCCCTTTTCCGCTCCTCAAAGGGTGTCGGCGTGTTGGGATCCTCAAGTTACAAGGTGCGCTTGAAGAGCGGCGTGGCGATCAGCAGCGTGGCGATGCCGAAGGTGGTGAGGAAGGCAAGATCGCTCCAGATGGCAACCCATCCGCCATCTTTCAAAAGAACGGCCTTGAAGCCGTGAATGGCGTAGGTGAACGGATCGACGACCGACATGGCCTGCATCCACTTGGGAAAGGAGACGGTAGGATACATGGCGCCCGAAGGATAGAGCAGCAGCACATTGAGCACGCCGAACATGGCGCGCGGCACCAACGGATCGTCGACACGGACCATAAGCAGAAACATCATGCCGTTGAAGGCGATGGAGCCGGCAATGATGAGGCTCAACATCTGCAAAACGATCATGGGATGAAAGACAATTCCCAGGCCAGCGATGAGAGAGCCAATGACGCCAATGGAAATTCCGCTGAGCGTGGCCTTGATGGCGCCGGCAATATTCAGGCCGAAAACCAGCTCAAGTTTGGTAATCGGAGTAACGAGGTAACCCTCGTGCACGCCGCGCGCCTTGTCGTCGATATAGAGCATGCCACCGCCGATCATCACTGAGATGTACATGGCCAACGCCACCGTCATCGGCAGAAGGTACTTCAAGTAGTTCACATATGGATAGAGCTCCACGATCTCGAGGGCGATTTGCGTGGCCAGCCGGGGCTGAATCTGGGGCGCGTTCATGGCGTCGACGAGCGACTGCATCTCCGCCTCCAGGCTGGCCGAGGTAAACAGGTCGGAGTTGTCGACGACGAAGCCGAGCTGCGGCTGGTCCTGCGCGTAGACGCGCCGCGAGTATTGCTCCGGAATGATCACGGCAGCGTCGATTTTACCGGTGCGCACATCTTCGCGTGCCTGCACCTCGTTGTTGTACTCGATGGTCGTGAAGGTCTTGATGTTGGCAGCGATGGCGTCGAATGCCTCGCGCACCTTGACAGCCTGCGGACCGTGGTCGTGATCAACTACAGCCACGTGCGTGCCCACGATCTTGCCGCCAAAGGCGTTGCCGATGATGATCAACTGCAGAATTGGCAACATCAGCGACATGATCATAAGCGTCGGCGAGCGGAAGAACTTGCGCATTTCGCGCTCGATAATGGCAAACATTCTGTTCATGGCTGTGCTCCCGGCCGGGGCGGCATGCTGAAGACCGGCTTGACCTGCTCATCGCGCAGCTGACGGCCGGTGTAGTGGATAAACACGTCGTCGAGAGTGGTATTCTGCACGCTCAGCGAGGTCAGCGTTTCACCCAAGCTGGCGGCCAGCTCGACAATCTGCATGGTGGTCTTTGATCCCGATTTTGTAATTACGCGATAGAAGCCTGAACTTTCGGGCTGTACGCTGGTTACGCCGTCGAGTTTCTCGAGCCGGCCTTGCCACTCTTCGGTTTCGCGATCGAAATGGACTTCGACCACGTTTGCGCCGGCTACGCTGTTCTTGAGCTCAACCGGCGTGCCGAGGGCCACCAGGTTGCCGTGATCCACGATTGCAATGCGGTTGCAAAGCTTGTCGGCTTCCTCCATGTAGTGCGTGGTAAGCAGCATAGTAAGGTTGCGGGTCGTCTTGAGCTTGTTCAGCATTTCCCACACAGCGATGCGCGACACCGGATCGAGGCCCGTGGTGGGCTCGTCGAGGAAGAATATTTTGGGATTGTGCACAAGCCCACGGGCAATCTCGAGGCGGCGACGCATGCCGCCGGAAAGCGTTTTGGTTTGCGCGTCGCGCCACTTGGTAAGGTCGACTGCCTCCAGCACGGCGTCGATGTTCTTTTCGCGCTCACCGCGCGGAACGCCATAGAGCTTGGCGTAGATCAGAAGATTTTCTTCAAGCGTCAGATCCTGGTCACTGGTCATCGCCTGTGGAATGACACCGATCATGCGACGCACTTCGTCGGGATCGTCGGCTACATTGTGCCCAGCCACGATGGCTTTTCCCGCGGTGACGGGAATCAGCGTGGTCATCATGCGGATAAGCGTACTTTTTCCGGCGCCATTGGGCCCCAGCAGCCCGAAGATTTCGCCTTCGGCCACGCAAAAATTCACGCCCTTGACGGCCTCGAAGTCCCCATAGCGCTTGACGATGTTTTGCACTTCGATGGCAACCGGCTTTTCGCCGCAATCGCTCTTAAGCGGAGCGGGGTTGCCGGGCGAGTCATCGACTGCGGGATTCCGGGACGCGCCGGCGCTCTTCTGCGCTGTCGTTTCTGGACTCACTGCTTCACCAGCTTTGCCTTGGGGATGTACACGTATGCCGTCATGCCGGGCACGAATTTCTCGCCCGGGTTGGGAATCAGCAGCTTCAGTTGCATGGTGCGAATATCGCGCTTCATGCTGTTCACGTCGCGCTGCGTAGCAAAATCGCCTTCGGCAGACTTGGCGATCACTTTACCCTGCATCGCGTCGCCACTCGGCATCACCACGCGCAGCGAATCGCCAAGCTCGACGCTGTCGGCCTGGGTCTCGGGCAGCGGTGCATAGACCCAGGTTTGCGACAGGTCCATGATGGTGACAATGGGGGCGCCGACCGTAACGACTTCGCCCTGACGCGCGGCCCAGATGTCGACTTTTCCATCGATGGGCGAGACGACTTGTGCGTAGCTCTGGTCGACCTTGGCCTCATCGGCAAGGTACTGGGCATTTTTCTCTGCGTCGCGCGTTTCATCGACGGTGCGCGCCGAGACATCGGTCAACAACTCGTGCGCGCGGGCCTGCCGCAACGATGCCTGAGCTGAATCGAGATTCCCTCTGGCTGTATTTACGGCGGCCTCGGCGGCCTGAAGGCTGGTGACGGCTTCGTCGCGCGCTTGTGCACTCTCAATGCCCTGCTCGGCAAGAGCGACAATGCGGCTGGTGTCGGCTTTCTGATGTTCGAGATTAGCCTCGGCCTGTGCCAGAGTGGCCTGCGCGGCCTTTACCTCCGCTTCGGCAGCGAGCGCAGCGTTGGAGGTTTCGCCGTTGTTCTCGCGCTCCGTCTCGACGGCCTCACGCAGCTTCTGATTATCGCTGGCCGCCGTGGCTTCGGCAGCCTTGGTGGCCGCAGCCAAGTCGTCGCTCTCGATGGTGGCGATGAGCTGGCCCGACTTCACTGAATCGCCTTCCTGAACAGTCAGATCTTGAATGCGGCCGGGGATCTTGGAGCTCACGATCACCTCGTTGGCGTCGACCGTGCCGACCAACTGCAGATCGCCGCCGCGGTTCGTGGTTAGCAGATACCAGGCCAGCGACCCTACAAGGAGGATGCCCAGGATCATGAAAACTCTGTTTCGCGCGTTCACTTGTTCATCACCTCAAACCTTTGAAATTGGCGAATTCCGGCATCGGCGAGTCAGCAAGAACCTTTGTCGCGAGTTCGGCGCCGTGTTTGCGGTCCTGAAAAATCGCCTGACTCAGGAACTGCACGGTCGCCACTCTGCGCGCCTGCAACACCTCGCGGGCGAAGGGCTCGAAGGGCAAAATGTGACGCCAGATGGGAGCACTGAGAAAGTAGAAGACGTTTCCGCCGAGCGCCGTCAGGACCATTTGGAGCCAATCGGCTTCAATCAGTTCGCCTGACGCAATGCCTTCGCGGACCATGGACTGAAACATGGCGTGAAGAGGGGCAAAGATGCGCTTGACCAGGATGAGCAGCTCACCGCTTTCGCCCTTGTGCAACCGCATCATCTCCTGCTGCATAAGGGTTTGGAATTCATGCTGCGTCAATATGCGGTCAAAATGATCGAGGGCGGCGCGAAGCATGCGCTCACCCGGACTGGCCTCGCGGAGGAACACGGCCATGGAGCGATCGCGAACTCGGGCCGAGACCATCTCAAGCGCGGCAGAATAGAGCTTTTCCTTACTCTCGAAGTAGTAATAGAGGAGGGCCTTGTTGACGCCGGCTGCGGCGGCGATCTGCTCGGTGCGCGCGCCGGCAAGGCCGTTGGCCGCAAACTCGCTCAGAGCGGCGTCGAGGATGCGGCTGCGGGTTTCAGCCGGGCGCTCGGCTTGGGATTCGGCGGTAGGATGCGGGGCCATGGTCGATGGACTGGCTGATTAACTAACTGGTTAGTAAAATAACTCAAGCGAGGCCGAATTGGCAAGTGCCTCCTCTTGTATCTTTGAAAATTCCCGCCTATACGACAGATTCTAAATGGATTGAAGAGCTATCGAAAGTATCGGCCGTCTCAAGCACAGAGGAACAAATCCGCGGGAGGACTTCAATTTGAGGTTCTGTTTCTTGTTTTCTGACCTAAGTGCAGGACTTCCTGTTCCGCACTGCTTGGCCCGCCCAGTCCCTGGTTTAGTCGAAGATGACGGTCTTGTTGCCGTAGCAGAGGATGCGGCGGTCGAGGTGCCAGCGGACGGCGCGGGAGAGGACCATGCGCTCGAGGTCGCGGCCGCGGGCGACGAGATCCTCGACCTGGTCGCGGTGCGAGATGCGGGCGACGTCCTGCTCGATGATGGGGCCGTCGTCAAGCACCTCGGTCACGTAGTGGCTGGTGGCGCCGATGAGCTTGACGCCGCGCGCGTGGGCCGCGTGATAAGGACGAGCGCCTGTGAAGGCAGGCAGAAACGAGTGATGCACGTTGATGATGGCCGCCGGGTAGCGGGCGACGAATTGCGGAGAAAGAATCTGCATGTAGCGCGCGAGAATGACGAGGTCAATCTGGTGGCGGGCGAGCAGTGCGACCTGTTTCGATTCGGCATCGGCACGCGTTCCGGCCGTGACCGGAATGTGCTCGAAGGGCACGCCATAGAAGGCGGCCAGTTTTTCGACGTCACGGTGATTGGAGACGATCACAGGAATTTCGCAGGCCAACTCCCCGGCGCGCCAGCGATGCAACAGGTCGGCCATACAGTGGAGATATTGCGAGCAGAAGAGTGCGACGCGCGGCGGCCGCTCGCTCGAGGAGAGCTTCCAGTTCATGCCCAGCTCGGCGGCGATGGGCGCGAAGGCTCCATTGAATGCAGCGAGGTCGAAGCCGTCGAGCTCGAACTCGACACGCATGAAGAAGAGGCCGAGGTCGCGGTCGATGTGCTGGTCAGCGTGGAGGATGTTGGCGCCCCGCTCGTAGAGCAGGCTGGAGACGCGGGCAACAAGCCCCTTGCGGTCAGGGCAGTCGATCAGCAGGACGGCGGAGTCTTTCACTCTGAGAACAGGGTACGATATTCCGCCACGCCGGCAACGGAGAACAGGCGACCACCGGCCGTCGGCTGCGTTGCCTTGATTCGCGCGAAATCAAAACGCCGTTCTTGAAGACTCTCGAAGCGCTGCCAGCTAAAACACTGCAAAGTCGGGAAAGAATCTGAGTATAATTTCTACGCTCTCGGGGCCTGAAGTGAAGCCCGGGTCATAAAAACTAGGAGAAGCATCCCGGAAA
>JASHSG010000250.1 GCA_030040935.1 Acidobacteriaceae bacterium
CGGCGCCGGCGAGCTCCTGAATGCTGAATAGGTCAAGCTGCTTGCCCAGGACGCGATGATCGCGGCGCGCCGCTTCTTCAAGGCGGGCGAAGTGCTCGTCCATTTCTTTCTTCGAGAAGAAGGCAGTGCCGTAGACGCGCTGGAGCTGCGGATTCTTTTCGTCGCCGAGCCAATATGCGCCGGCAAGGCTCGTGACTTTGAAAGCCTTGACGCGGCCGGTGGATGGAACGTGCGGGCCGCGGCAGAAGTCGACGAAGTTGCCGTTGCGGTAGAAGCTGACCTGGTCGCCTGGCGCCGTGAACTTCGTGACGAAGTGCGTTTTCATGAAGTCGCCGTCTTTTTCGAATTCGGCCAGAGCCTGTTCGCGTGGTTCGTACTCACGGATGAACGGCTCGTTGCGGGCGACAACTTCGGCCATCTTCTTCTCGATTGCGGCGAGGTCTTCGGGCGTGAAGGGTTTTTCGCGGTAAAAATCGTAGAAAAAGCCGGCATCGGTTGCGGGGCCGTGGCCGAGCTTGGTCTCGGGAAACAACTCGAGGACGGCTGTGGCCAAAACGTGCGCGGACGAGTGACGCAAAACCTTGAGAGCGTCGGGATCCTTTTCCGTGACGAGCTCGAGGCGAACGTCGGAATCGAGGGGGGTGGAAAGGTCGACGAGGCGCGGAGCGCCGGCATCTTCTGCTGCGTACATCAATGCTTCAGACGCCGATTCACCATCCGGCGACTGGCCGTCGCGGGCAACATTTTGGTTGAGGGCGGCGGCGATGGGAGTGATGCGCGCGACAATGCTGGCCGCGGCCAGGCGCGGCGAGATCGAATTGGCGATGTCGAGGGGAGTTGTGCCCGATGGCACTTCGCGGACGGATCCGTCGGGCAGGTGTACGGCGATCAAGTTCGTGCTCATATGTCGGGTGGATTCCGCTCAAGGCCGTGGAATAAAGAACGATGCGGCCAAGTTTTGAGGATAGAGGGTTGAAGGCGCGAAGTCGAGGGCGAGGCAGCGAGTCAGCAGGTTAGCAGGCCAGCCAGTCAGCGACGATGGAGAGGGTGGCGCGGGTGAGAAGTTTTACGTGAGACTGGGCGCCGCCAGCTCGGTACGCAGCAAGATTGAAGCCAAGACCCGGCGAAAAAACGCAAAAGGACCGGGCGCGCCCCAGAATGCACTCTGAGGCGTTCCCAGCCCTTCTGCCGTTTCGAGTTCGATTCTGCCGGATTCCGGCCGATCTTGTTTAGAGCGGCTGTACGTCAGCAGCCTGCCATCCCTTGGGGCCCTTTACCACGTTGAACTGCACGGCTTGACCTTCCTGCAGGCTCTTGAAACCGCTTGAGTTGATCGCCGAGTAGTGCACGAAAACATCTTCACCGTTCTGGCGCGAGATGAAGCCAAAGCCCTTCGCGTCATTGAACCACTTCACAGTACCTTGTTCCATTTTGTTCGTATTTCCTGTATTGAATTGCGCTGGATGAATCGGAGCGAACACTGGCAGAATCTTGCTTTTGGGCGAGTACTGCTCACGCCCGGTTCGGTTCTAACGCTGACCCTATTCTATCATTTTCGTCAAAAGAGTCATCAGGAATTGTGTGTTCCATCTCACCAGTTGGTGTTAGTCGCCGGAAGGTGTTGATCCATAATGGCTTAGCGCCAGATGGCGGCCTGTGATATGGTGGGGTCGCCATGGCGAAGGATCCTGTACCCGAATTGCTGTCCCGCGCTACCGAGGCGCTTGAGGCCGAATTTGAGGCTCTGCCGAGATTTGAGACCGAGTCGATGCCGGGAGCGCGCGAGCTCTCGGGGGTTCTCGAAGAGACGGCGCGCCGGCTGGTCGACAACTATCCCTATTTCCATCCTTTGTATGCCGGGCAAATGCTCAAGCCTCCGCATCCCGTCGCCCGCGCGGCCTATGCGCTGGCGATGAAGATTAATCCCAACAACCATGCGCTCGATGGCGGGCGGGCCAGCTCGGCGATGGAAATGGAGGCGGTCAGGGAGATCGCCGCAATGTTTGGGTGGAAGGAGTTCCTCGGCCACCTGACTTCGAGCGGAACCCTTGCAAACCTCGAGGCGCTATGGATGGCGGGGCAACAGAAGCCAGGTAAGCGGATTGTTGGATCGGAGCAGGCGCACTACACGCACCAGCGGATAAGCGGAGTGTTGAAGCTTGCATACACGAGCGTTGCCGCAGACCGCTGCGGGCGAATGGACCTGAATGCGCTCGAAGAGGAGCTGCGAAAGGGCGATGTGGGCGCGGTCGTCGCAACGCTGGGCACGACGGCCATCGGAGCCGTCGATCCACTTGACGGGATTCTGAAGCTGAAAGAGCGGTATGGATTCCGGGTGCACGTCGATGCGGCCTACGGCGGATACTTTCGGCTGATCGCCGACGAGCTGCAAGAGACGACAGGCAGGGCGTTTGAAGCGGTCGGTGAGGCGGATTCGATCGTGATCGATCCGCACAAGCACGGGCTGCAGCCGTATGGATGTGGATGCGTGCTGTTCAGGGATCCAGCGGAGGGGCGGTTTTACAAGCATGACTCGCCGGCTACCTACTTCACGTCAAGTGATCTGCATCTGGGTCAGATCAGCCTGGAGTGTTCGCGAGCCGGGGCAGGAGCAGTGGCGCTGTGGGCCACGCAAAGATTGCTGCCGCTTGTGCCCAATGGAGAATTCGCGCGCGGATTGGCGAAGTGCCGTGCTGCAGCCCTCGAATTGGACCGCAGACTCCGCGCCGAAGCACGCTTCGCCCCGCTCGCCGCCGGTAAGCCCGAACTCGACATCGTAGTCTGGACATTGGCACTGCGTGCAGCGGACTCTGGCATGAAATCTGAACAAGCCCAGAGCGTCTTCGACGCCTGCGCCGCCCGCGGACTGCATCTGGCGCTTGTGCAGCTGCCGGCAAAGTGGTTTCGGACGGGCGACCGCGCCGAGGATGCGCGCACAATGACATGCCTGCGCAGCGTGCTGATGAAGCCGGAGCACGAGGCGTGGATGGATGAGATCTGGAAGCGGCTCAGCGCAGCATGCGGCGAAGTTCTTACGGCCTAAAAGAAGGACGCTCGCAGCGGACGAGGCCGGCTCGGCGAGGAAACGCGATCATCGGCTCCGGGAAAAGGGAACGGAACGATTTCGGTTTGAAGTTTTCAGGGTCAGAGAAGCCAGGTGTAAACGGGGCAGAGAAAACATGCACGATCCACAAGTTTTTCGTTCCATGCACAAAGCGCGCTTCGGCGCGGAGCCGGAGATTTTCGTCGCGCCGGGGCGCGTGAACCTGATCGGCGAGCACACTGATTATGCCGAGGGTTTTGTGATGCCGGCGGCAATCAATTTCGGAACATTGGCGGGGATTTCGCCGCGGAGCGACGGTAAGATCGCCATCTACTCCGAGAATCAAAGCGAAGAGAAGATCTTCGACGGCGTGCAGGCGAGCCGTACGAAGCATTGGAGCGATTATCCGCTGGGCGTGGCGTCGATCCTTGCAGGCGAAGGTCACAAGATTCCCGGATTCAGCCTGAGCATATGGAGCGATGTGCCGTTGGCGTCGGGGCTATCAAGCTCGGCGGCGCTTGAAGTTGCTACCGCGCTCGCGGTTCTTTCGTTGGTCGGCGCAAGCTACCCCGGGCCGACTCTGGCGAAGCTTTGCCAGCGCGCGGAGAACGAGTTTGCCGGCGCCAACTGCGGCATCATGGATCAGTTCATCAGCGTAAATGGAAAGGAGAATCACGCGCTGCTGCTTGATTGCCGCGACCTGAGCTACAAGCTGGCGCCGATTCCCGATCATGTGGCGCTGGTGATTGCGAACACGATGGTGAAGCACTCGGTGGCTGGCGGGGATTATCCGACGCGGCGGCGGGAATCGGAGGCAGCGTGCGCGGTGATCGCGAGCCACAGGCCGGGTGTGCCGTTTCTCCGTGACGCGACGCCCGAAGATCTCGAGAAGTGGGGCAGCGAGATGGAACCGAAGAGCTACATGCGCGCGAAGCACGTGATCAGCGAAAACCTTCGAACGGTGGCAGCGTGCGACGCTTTACTCAAGGGCGATTTGAAAGAGCTGGGACGCCTGATGGCTGAAGCGCATCGGAGCTACAGCCGGGACTTCGAGGGAAGTTGC
>JASHSG010000251.1 GCA_030040935.1 Acidobacteriaceae bacterium
GCGACGGGCGCGCGGTCAAAGAGCAGATGCGTACGGGCGATCATGTAAACGCCCGCGGTAACCATGGTGGCTGCGTGGATGAGTGCGGAGACAGGTGTCGGGCCTTCCATGGCATCGGGAAGCCAGACGTAGAGGGGGAGTTGCGCGCTCTTGCCCGCAGCGCCGACGAGAAGGCAGAGACAAATGGCAGTAAGTACGGTTCCGTGCCATTGGGGAGAGAAGGAGAGCCTTGCGAAGATCTGGTTGAAATTGAGCGTGCCAAATGTGGTCAGCGCGAGGAAGATGCCGATGAGGAAGCCAAAGTCGCCAATGCGGTTGACGATAAAGGCCTTCTTGCCCGCTTCCACGGCGGAATCACGCTGAAAATAGAAGCCGATCAGCAGATAGGAGGCCAGGCCCACGCCCTCCCAACCGACAAACATAAGGAGGAAGTTTCCGGCGAGGACCAGAACGGTCATGAAGAAAAGAAAAAGATTAAGGAAGCTGAAATAGCGGGCATAGCCGGGCTCGTCGCGCATGTAGCCGACGGAGTAAACATGAATGAGAAAACCCACACCCATAATCACGAGCAGCATTACGGCCGAGAGCTGATCGAGTACGAAGGCGAAATCGACGCGCAGCGCTCCGACCGCGAGCCATGGATAAGAGAGAGCCTCGACAACGGGCAATGCGAGCGCGGTAACCTGTCCGCAGTTTGGACAACCCGAAGCCGCAGAGATCACCGAAGCACTGAAGACATTCAAGACCAGGATGAGGGAAACCAGAGGCGCCAGAATGCCGATGGCCGAGACGACTCGCCGCGGCAGCCGGGCGCCGAGGATTCCATTGAGCAGAAATCCCAGGAACGGGAACAACGGAATCAGCCAAAGATGTGCGGATTCGTTCATAGCTTCATCAGGTCGATGTAATCGACAGCCAGTGTAGAACGGGCGCGGAAGACAGCAATGATGATGGCGAGACCGACGGCGGCTTCAGCGGCGGCAACCATCATGACAAAAAACACGAAAATCTGACCCCGGACCTCGTGCCACTGGCAGGCAAAGGCGACGAAAGAAAGATTGACGGCGTTGAGCATGAGCTCAATGGACATGAAAACCGTGATGAGGTTGCGCTTGATGAGAAAGCCAATGACGCCGAGCGAAAAAAGGATGGCGCTCAGGAGCAGGTACCACGATAGGGGAACGTCGTTTTGAATGAAGGAGGTCATTTTGAGGCCGTTCCTTCCGAATCCGGGATCTTGGAGCCTTCGACGTGCGCCAGTGCGACCGCGCCAAGGATGGCAATGAGGATGAGCACCGAAGTGACTTCAAAAGGGAGCAGCAGATCGTGGAAGAGCACTTGGCTGAGTAGAAAAAGATTCGATTGGCCGGGCGCGTTGGAAAGGCCTTCGCCGAGACGCGCAGCGCCGAGGCCCTGAGCGCGAATGAGAATGGTAGCCAGAACGGCGAACAGAGCGACGACGGCGGGAAAACCAACGCGGGTTGCGGCGTGGCTGCCGAGCGTGCGCTCTTCGCGACCGGCATTGAGGAGCATGACGACGAAGGTGAACAGGACCATGACGGCGCCGGAGTAGACGATGATCTGGGCGATGGCGAGGAACTCCGCGCCCAGAAGAAGGTACAGCACCGCCAGGGAGGTCATTACGACGATCAGCGAAAGCGCGCTGTTAATGGGATGGGTCTGCATCAGGAGATTGATGGCTCCCGCGAGACAAAATCCGGCAAAGAGGAAGAACAGGATCAGGTGCATCGTGGCCTAACGAAAATCCCTCCCGATTGTAAATGAGCGCGATGCGAACCATTTGCTGTTGTTGGCCGCTTTGAGCGATTCCCCGGTCCCCGACTGCGAGGGACCGGGGGCACCCTTACCGATACGCGAGCCAGAGGCTGGTTCCCACAATGTTGAGGATGGCGAGTGGAAGCAAAAAGCGCCACCCGAAGTTCATCAGTTGGTCATAGCGGAAGCGGGGCAGCGTGCCGCGCACCCAGACGTACAAACACAGGAAACCGAAAACTTTGATCACGAACCAGAAGATAGGAAGGAGTGCGTTGATCAAAGTGCTTTGGAGCGGCGGCATCAGGTCGCCGAGCGGGCTGGTCCAGCCGCCCAGAAAGAGCAGCGTGGCCACGCAGCCCACGTTGATCATGTTGCCGTACTCGGCCATGAAAAACATTGCGAACTTCATGGAGCTGTATTCGGTGTGATAGCCGCCGGTGAGCTCGCTCTCCGCCTCCGGCAGATCGAAGGGAGAGCGGTTGGTTTCGGCGAACGCGGCCATCAGGTAAATGAAAAAGGCCACAATCTGGCCGCCGCCGAGAATGTTCCAGGTAGCTGCGCCGAGGGTGGCCTGCTGATCGACGATGGTGCGTAGGTTGAGCGATCCGGCGCGGAGAACGACGCCCACGAGCGAGAGGCCGAGCGCCAATTCGTAGCTGATGAGCTGCGCCGAGGAGCGAAGCGAGCCGAGCAGGGAGTATTTGTTGTTCGACGACCAGCCGGCAAGGGCGATGCCGTAAACGCCCATCGAGGTGATGCCGAGAATCACAAGCAGGCCGATGTTGATGTTGGAGATTTCGAAGAGGTCGAAGCCGCGGGGGCCCATGGCGGGCGCGCCGAAGGGAACAACGGCGATGGCGATGAGCGCGCAGCCGAGCGAGATGATGGGCGCGAGAAGATAGACCGGACGGTAGACGGCCGTGGGGATGAGATCTTCCTTGAGGAAAGACTTGGCGCCGTCGACGAGCGGCTGCAGAAGACCGAAGGGGCCGACGCGGCTGGGGCCCCAGCGGTTCTGGATGCGGCCGACGAGCTTGCGCTCCAGGAGCACGGTGTAGGCGATGCCCATCAGCATCACGACCGTGACCACGGCGACTTTCAAGAGGCTCCAAAGGAAGAATGCGAGGATCGTCACGTGCGAGCTTTTCCTCAGGGGCTAAAGCCCTGAACTTCTGTCCGGATTACTTATGTACGGGCTAAAGCCCGTACCCTTCAAAGCAGAGTTGCGACCGTTCAGTCGGCTGCGGATTTTGCGAGCTCCAATTTGGCAAGCTCATTCGCCTGATGTTCTTCGAGTTGACGGAGCGCCGGGCTGAATCGGCCCAGCGTCCCTGAAGTGAAAAGAGAATCGTGCGCGGGGACAACGAGCTCGGGCGCGGCCAGAGCGGAGACAGGAACAAATCCGGGAGAGGCAAGTTCCGTATGCACATCGTTGCCAGCGAACAGATTGATGCGATCGAGAGTGTAGCCGGGGACAAGGCGCTCGATTTCGTCGAGCGCTGCGAGAGGATCGAACGGGCTCAATTTGGGCTCGAGGCCGTTCGCTTCGAGCCAGACGGCGTGGCGGTCGGCCTCGCC
>JASHSG010000252.1 GCA_030040935.1 Acidobacteriaceae bacterium
TCATCGAAGACACGCGCCCCGTCGCCCAGGATGACCGGAACGCTGGAGACGGGATACCAGACGACGTTGCCGAAGCCGCGCAAGCCAGTGAAGTCGACGGCGATGGAGTCCCAGTCAGTGTGCAGAGCGGCGGCTTCGGGAGTGCCGATGGTGATAAGGCGCTGCGCGGATTGCGGAATGGTGCCGGAGTAGGTGACATCGAGCTCGATCGTCGCGCCGGGAGCGAGCGGGGCGGCGAGCGGGACGGCGGCCTCATGAAGCTGGCCGGTGTGATCGACATCGGAATTGAGGGTCGCCACGGTGAAGGCAACGTCGCGGCCGGCGAGGCGAATGGCTTCCCAATCGAGCGAGGATGAGATTTGGAGCGGGATGTGGGCAAGCGGAGAATGACTGGCGTTGCGCACGGCGAGGAGAGCGCGGACGGCGATTTGCTGCGCGGCTGGGCGCAGATGCACGTCGATGTCGAAGGACGTAAACGCGATGGCTTCCCGTTCGCCGTCGGTGGCGACCGGAGATGCAACGGGCTGGCCGGCTTGTTTTGGGGCGGCTGGGCCAGCAGTGGTTGTGGTCCGGCCGTCTTCGTCGACGGAGCGGGAGAAGATGACCTTGCCATGGGGTTGCTGTTCGGGCGCGGGAGCGGAGGCGGAAGGCGGCGCGGACGAGGGCGGGGTTGAGTTGGCTTGAGAGAGAGCTGGAACTGCGGGCAGGAAGAGGGCGAGGGCGAGAAGATGCGACGGAGCGATTGAGGCGAGCGTCATGAACCGAGGCCCTTCTGCCCGCTGCGTGGAGCGCGACTACCGCTGCGCGGGGCAGACTTTGGGAACGGCGAGGCGGGAGAGCCGGCGACGCGACGGCGCTGGCGGGCGGCTTCGTAGAGAACGACGGCGCCGGCTGCAGAGACATTGAGAGAGCTGACGGCGCCGGCCATGGGAATACGCAAGAGGTGGTCGCAGGTGCGGCGGACAAGATCGTGGAGACCCGCGCCTTCGCGGCCAAGGACCACCACGAGACCGCCGGTGAAATCGAACTGGTCGTAGGCAGTGAGGCCACGCTCGTCGAGACCGACGATCCAGAGGCTGCGGCGCTTGAGCTCTTCGAGCGCACGGACGAGGTTGACGACGCGGGCGATACGCAGGTGTTCGGCGGCTCCGGCACTGGCTTTGACGGCGGCGGGGCTGAGCGGCGCGGAGCGGCGCTCGGTGATGAGGACACCGTCGACCCCGGCGCCATCGGCGACGCGAAGCAAGGCGCCCAAGTTCTGCGGGTCCTCAACGCCGTCGAGAGCAAGGATGAGGCGGGCTGAGGATTGATGGGCGGGATGCGGGGCGAAAAGATCTTCAAGAGCAAGAAATTCCTGCGAGCGGACGAGCGCGACAACGCCCTGATGGGCGGAGGTCCTGGCGGCAAGCGTGAGCTCGTCGCGGGGCTGCTCAAGAATACGGATCCCCGCCTCGCGGCATTGGGCAACGAGGCGGTTGAGGCGGTCGTCACGGCGCTCGCGCGCGACGAGAACGTGATCGAAGCGGCGGCGGCCGGCCTTGAGAGCTTCAGAGACCGGATGCAAGCCGTAGAGAACTGCCATGGGGTCTAGTTTACGGTGCGCATGGGGGTCGCAGCCTGATGCGGCGCCCGGGATGGATGCGGATTTGATGTTGAATGGCAGGTGCAGGGGCTACACGGGGCCACCGGCGGCCTGTTTTGCAACGGCATCCGGTGCCGTGACGGCGCTGCGATGCTTGGAATCGACCTGGAGGGTGAGGGTCTGCTGCTTCCTGTCGCGCAGGATGGTCACCTGGACGGGCTTGCCGACATTGGAGCGAAGATCGCGATCCCAGTCGGCAGAGGTGGAGATGGAATCTGCGCCGACCCTGAGGATCACGTCGAAGGCTTTGAATCCGGCGGCCGCGGCTTCGCTTTTGCGCGCCACCTGCTTGACCATGAGCCCGCCGGGAACGCCGAGGTATTCGGCCATCTGCGAAGTGAGCGGCTCGACCAGCGCGCCGACGTTGAGAGTGCTGGTGAAAAGGGACATGTGGAAGCCGCTGGAGATGGGCGCATTGGAGCCGGTGATGCCCATGACGGGCGGGGGCGCGACGGGAGCGATGCCATCGACATCGATGTCAAGGCGCGCCCAGACGTCGTGCTCCATGGCTTTGCGGTCGACCAACTGCACGGCCATGGTTTGAATGTTGCCGTCGCGGCTGATTTCGAGGCTGATTTTCCGCCCGGGCGGAATATCGCGGAGGATGCGACGCAGCGCGTCGGCGTTGTCGACATTCTGGCCATCGATGCCAAGGACCACGTCATTTACCTTGAGGCCGATCTGGCCGGCGGGCGCATCGTGATCGATGAGGGTGATGACGGCGCCGCGCACATCCTTAAGCTTGAGGACCTGAGCCCTGTCGGCATCGACGTCAGCGACATCAACTCCCAGGTAGCCGGGAACACTGGCGTGGGCGAGGAGCGGGCTAGTGTCTTCGAGTAAAGGAGCAATTTCATCGGCCTGGGCATGGATGGCACGGGGGGCAAGGAGCAGGCAGGCGGACACGACGGCAAGTCCTGCGATGGAAGGGACGATATGTAATGTACGAATTGGCCTCAAAAGATTCATCATTGCGGTTTCTCCCACGTAGTTCGTCGTCCGGTCTGCGCTCATCGAGACGGCGCAGTCGCCGGAAGGGTCAGCACATTTACTGGAATTGCGGAACCCGGCTCAAAACCTCCCGGGAGACGTTTCGGATCTGAGGATTCTGGTCAGTGTTGGAGACGGAGTAGAGCACCTGGCGAACGCTTGTATCGGCGTCAACAGGCTCCAACAAACCGATTGCGGCGGTTCGGATGGCCGGATCGCCGTCGTTCAAAACTGCTTCAAGGACGGCGTCGCGGACGCGCACATCGTCGGCCACGTACGGCTCCAGGCCCTGGAGGGCTTTCTGGCGGACCTTGGGGCTGCGATCGTAGCGCAGGGCGTACATGAGCGCTTCGCGAATGCCGGAGGGCTGGCAACTGTGGCCGGCGCGGCATTCGGCGGCAAGCAAGGCGACGGAGTCGTCGCGGACACCCGGGGAGGCGGAATCCTCAGAGGCCAACATGAGCAACTGGCGAATTTCGGGATCGTCGAGCGAGCCCTCAATCTGGCGCGGAATGAGCTGGTTGTAGCTGACGTCGACGATTTCGCTGTTGGGATGGCGAACGATGCCGGAGATGGCGGCGACATTGGCCAATTCGGGGACAGCAGCGGCAGGCAACACCTGAGCTCCGGCGGGTGAACCGGCCTGCGCCACGGTGGCGGCATGCGCAGCGCGATTCTGCGCGAACTCAAATCCTCCGAGCGTTCCGGCACCGGCGCCGGCGACGACGAGAAGCAGCGCCGCAGCGGGCGCAGCCCGCAGGCTGGCAAAGTTATTCACGATGCGCTGGCCAAGACGCTCAAACCAACTCCGCGGCGGCAAGGTATCGAGGGCCTCATCGAGGCGCAGGTGAGCGCGGGCGACAAGGTTGGGATCCGGCTCGACGGCGGGATGGGCGTCGGCGAGCACCCTGAGCGCGTGGATCTGCTCGCGCTCCTTTTGGCACTCGGAGCAGGCCATCACGTGGCGCTCGAGCTGGTGTACCTGATCGTCGGGCAGCTCTCCATAGGCTGCGGCGACGATGTGTTCGTGTGCGAGTTCACAGTTCATGGTTACGCCCTCAAAGCCTCTGAAAAAACA
>JASHSG010000253.1 GCA_030040935.1 Acidobacteriaceae bacterium
AGAAGGGAGAATCCTCCTCTCCTCCCTCCAGCCCTACACTCCTCTCGACGATTTCGTTGTCCTGGTCACAGCGGGAGCTGCAATCGAGACCGGCGATCTCGGTTACGCACTAACGCTCTTAAAACCGTACACGGACTCGCACCCGCGGGACTGGCATGCAGCAGCACTCTTGGCTCGCGCTTACGCGGAGAGCGGCGACAAGGATCTTCGCGATCGGCAGATTGCTCACGTTCTGGACCTACACAAAACAACCTCCGATCCGGATTTCGCGAATAAGCACATCTTCCCTATCCAAAAGGTCCAGCTTCACTCCGGCTATGCGATTTTCCTCTATCCGTTCGAGCCGTTGAAACCTTACAACACATATCTTGTCGCTTTGCTGTATATGAGCGACGGCAAGGAGAATGGCCGGCTGGAGCTGGGGAGCGAAGACGCGGACCAAGCCTTTTTCAAACCGAAGAAGCGCGGCGAACGGCGCTTTTCGATCGACTCTTACGAAAAGAACAAGACCAATGAGAACTTGCCCGAAGACCAGGCTCTGCACGGTTTTGTCGATGGCGTCTTCGACTACGACCTCATGCGTGATCTCATGGTGAAGGTCGCCAACGGCGAGCCGCTAGCGCAGAAGTGATCTGAGATGACAGTTCAAGAAAAAGGCCCCCAGCCGAAGCTGGAGGCCTTTTGAGTTTGTGCGCTGAAGGCGCGTTTTGCCTGAACGGCCAGTTCTTAGTACATGCCGTCCATGCCGCCGCCGTGACCGGCCGGCGCCGGAGCCTTGGGCTCAGGCAGCTCAACCACCAGCGCTTCGGTGGTCAAGAGCAGTGCCGCGATCGACGCTGCATTCTGCAGCGCGGTCCGCGTCACCTTCGTGGGATCGATGACGCCGGCCTTCACCAGGTCCTCGAACTTGCTGGTCAGCGCATTGTAGCCGTAGTGGCTCTCCTTCGAATCCAGCACCTTGGCCACCACCACTGCACCCTCTTCGCCGGCATTGGCGACGATCTGGCGCAGCGGCTCTTCGAGCGACCGCAGCACGATCTGTGCGCCGGTCCTCTCGTCGCCGTTGAGCGTGCCGATCAGCGTCTCGACTGCGGGCATGCAGCGAACCAGTGCCACGCCGCCGCCGGGAACGATCCCTTCCTCCACGGCCGCGCGCGTCGCGTGCAGCGCGTCCTCGACACGAGCCTTCTTCTCCTTCAGCTCCGTCTCAGTCGCCGCGCCCACCTTGATGATGGCCACGCCGCCCACCAGCTTTGCCAGCCGCTCCTGCAGCTTCTCCTTGTCGTAGTCGGAAGTGGTCTTCTCGATCTGCGACCGGATCTCCTTCACGCGGCCTTCGATGTCCGAGGCCTTGCCTGCGCCGTCGACGATCGTCGTGTTGTCCTTGTCGATGGTTACGCGCTTCGCCTTGCCCAGGTCCTCGAGCTTCACGCCTTCGAGCTTGATGCCGAGGTCCTCGGTGATCGCCTTGCCGCCAGTCAGAATCGCGATGTCGCCCAGGATGGCCTTTCTGCGATCGCCAAATCCGGGAGCCTTCACCGCCGCCACGTTCAGCGTGCCGCGCAGCTTGTTCACCACCAGTGTGGCCAGCGCCTCGCCCTCAACGTCCTCGGCGATAATCAGGAGCGGCTTGCCGCCGCGCGCAACCTGCTCCAACAGCGGAAGCAGATCCTTCATCGCGCTGATCTTCTTCTCGTAGATCAGAATGTAGGGATCGTCCAGAACCGCTTCCAGCCGCTCCGCGTCGGTCACGAAGTACGGGCTCAGATAGCCGCGATCGAACTGCATACCGTCCACGGTCTCAAGGCCGGTGTGCATGGTCTTCGACTCTTCGATCGTGATCACGCCGTCTTTGCCCACCACCTTCACCGCTTCTGCAATGATGGCGCCGATCTCTTCGTCGCCGTTGGCCGAGATCGAGCCCACCTGGGCCACCGATCCCTCGTTCACCGGCTTCGAGAGCTTGCCGAGCGCGCCGTCCTGCGCCCACTTTCCATCCTTGTCGCGCGTGCCGATCACTACCGTCACTGCCTTTTCGATACCCCGTTTCAGCGCCGTCGGGTTCGCGCCCGCCGCCACCGTCTTCACGCCTTCGCGAAAGATCGATTGCGCCAGCACCGTCGCTGTCGTCGTGCCGTCTCCCGCCACGTCCGACGTCTTCGACGCCACTTCGCGCACCAGTTGCGCTCCCACATTCTCCAGCGGGTCCTTCAGGTCAATCTCTTTGGCCACCGTCACGCCGTCCTTGGTGATGGTGGGCGAGCCAAATTTCTTCTCGATCACGACGTTCCGGCCCTTCGGCCCCAGCGTCGCCTTCACCGCGTCTGCCAGCGTATTCACGCCGCGCAGAATCGCCTGACGGGAATCTTCACCGTGCAAGATTTGCTTTGCCATGTCTCTCTCCAGTGATCAGTGAACAGTGTTCAGTGATCAGATTTTGTATTTTCAAACTCGTTGCAGATCTCAGCGTCAGGAAGGAATCGGCGGCAGCAGCGCATTTTTTGACCGCTGACCACTGATCACTGACCACCGCTTTTCTACTTCTTGAGAATGCCCAGAACTTCTTCCTCGCGCATGATCAGAAATTCTTCGCCGTCAATCTTGATCTCCGTGCCCGAGTACTTGCCAAACAGCACGCGATCTCCCGCCTTTACATCCAGCGGAAACACCTTGCCTTCGTCGTTCGACTTGCCTTTGCCCACGGAGATCACCTCTCCCTCCTGGGGTTTTTCCTTCGCGCTGTCGGGGATGATGATGCCCCCCCGAATCGTCTCGCCCTCCTCCACTCTGCGAACCAAAATCCGGTCGTGCAGCGGAGTGAATGTCGTCGTTGCTGCCTTTACTGCCATCGCTTTGCTTCTCCTTTGTGTATCTCAGTCTCGCCGCGCACCGGTTTCTGCCCCGGCACGCTGCTGTCGGTCATTGGTAAGATTAAAAAATTCAGGAGGTTGCCGAGTGCATAACGTCGGCGATTCCACCCCCGGCAAGCGCTCTCGCCAGCCGGTTGCTAGCACTCTCGCCTTCCAACTGCTAAAGATAGGCAACCGGCCCGGCGTTTGTCAATAGCTACTACGCTCAAATCTGAGTGTCTTTCACTAAGATTCAACCGTTCTTTCGCAAGATCTTCGCTTTCAGCCCAGCTTACTCGAGCCCGCCCGACACACATCCCGATCCCATCAGAACCTGTCTTTCTGCTCCCTTTTAGCTACTCTCCAGTCCCTGTCCTTTACTCTCTCGCTCGCTTCGGATTCGCTTCCTTTCTCTCGGCTTCCTCGATCCTGCGCTCCTTCGCAACCCTGGTTCAGGCCTTTCTCGCTTCCATTTACAATGTAGCCATGTCTCGCCGTCCGTCCCTTCCTGTCTGCTTTGCGATTGCTGCTCTTTCACTGTTAGCCGGCTCATTCGCTCTCCGTTCCCAGGATGACGATTCCCATCACGGCCGCAAATACAAGGTTCCTCCGCCTTCAGCGCGCATTGAAGTTACAGTGCTGCGCGACTACAACGGCAAGCCCATTCAGGATGCTCACGTCATCTTCCATCCCATCGAGGGCGACAAGGACAAAGGATCGCTCGAGCTGAAGACCAACGAGGACGGCAAGACCATCATCGACGTCATCCCGCTTGGCGATACCGTCACTCTTCAGGTCATCGCCAACGGATTTCGCACATATGGCCAGGTCTACAAGATCGACAAGCTCAATATGTCGATGGAGGTTCGCCTCACCAGGCCTGTGCCGCAATACTCTCTTTACCAGAACTCCACGCCAGGCTCCGGCAATAGTTCCGGCTCCGGAAAATCCTCCGGCCCCGCGGCTGCTCCCCCACCACCCGCATCCGGCAGCCAGAACGGCTCGTCTGAACCGCCCTCGAATCAAAATCAATCACAACCCTCGCCCAAATAACTCTCCTGCCGGTGCCCCTATCCCTCGCAAAGCGCACGCAGGATACCTGGAACTCCAGGCTTTTCAACTCTGGCGGCCTCAGCCTCATCTGATCGCCGTCTCTCCGATCACTTGTCGCTTGATCTCCGTTCGCCGTCCTGCGACCCGGTTCTATCGGCACCGTCGCGCTAGCCCTTGGTCCGCGAGTCCCTGCCTTTCCACATCCTTTTCCAGAACCCGCCCTCCTCTTTCTCACCGTCTATCGCCTCTTCCGCAAACTGCAACGGCACATGATCGCGCAACCCTTCGGCCTCCGGCTGCTCGGGCCACGGCGCGCCCTCCACCGCCGCTCGCGGATTCGTCTCGCACAACCGCCGCGCCGTCTCCTCGCCCCGCCGCATCGCCACGAATTCGTATCCGTTCCTTAAATGCGGCGCCCGCCACACGGGATTATGCGCATCCGTCGCCAAAAAGTGAATCCAGTTCCGTTCCAGCAGCGCGTTGGCAAACGCTTCTTCCGCCTTTCCGAATCGCCCATACAGCGAGCCGCTCGTAACCTGCATCAGGCATCCCATCCGCATCCACTCGCTCACCAGCTCCGGCTGCCGCAGCACCGCCGGATACCGCTCCGGGTGCGTCACGATCAGCGTATATCCTGCCTTCTGCAAATCCCGCAGCATCTCCGTCATCTCCCGCTGAATCTCTCCCCACGAAAACTCAACCAGCAAATAACCCTTTCCGCCGATCGAATACCGCAGCGGATTCGCGACCGCGTCGCGCACATTCTCTGCCATCATGTGGAAGTCGCACCCCAGGCTTAGTTCCACCAGGCCCCGCAGCCGCTCCCGCAACTCCGCAAACCGCTCCTCAATCAGCGGATTGAAGAAAGAGTGCTCGCGGCTCGCATGCGGCGTGCACACAATGTGGGTCACGCCCTCGTCCGCTGCCGTCCGCGCCATGTCCAGCGACGCCTGCAGGTCGGGTGCCCCGTCATCCACTCCATAAATGAGATGGTGATGAATATCGATCATAAAAAATCAGCTGCCAGCTATTAGCTTCTAGGCAGCCTCATCTTGCCGGATCCGGAAAATCCCGCTCACCGGCACAAGCTCGAAGCGACGCGCAGCAGCTTATTCTCCGGGGTCCTTCTTTCCGAACAAACCGGGCCCCGACGCGCTGAAGCTCGAGGCTAGGAGCTGGAAGCTAGAGGCTGCCTTTGAAGCATCGACTGAAAAATCCCCCACCCATCCGCCGATCCCAGCAGCGCCTCGCTCGACCTGTCCGGATGCGGCATCATCCCCAGCACATTCCGCCCCTCGTTCAAAATCCCCGCAATGTTCGCGAGCGATCCGTTGGGATTTGCCTCGTGCGTAATCTCACCCGCCGGCGTCGCATACCGGAACGCAATCCGGTCTTCAGCCTCCAGCCGGCGCAGCGTTTCCGGCTCACAAAAATAATTCCCTTCCATGTGCCCGATCGGAATCTTCAGGACCGCTCCCTTCTTCAGCTGATTCGTGAACGGGCTGTCCGTCGTTTCCACCCTCAGGTGCACCTGCTTGCAAATGTATTTGAGGCCCGCGTTGCGCATCAGCGCGCCCGGCAGCAAACCGCTCTCTGTCAATATCTGGAACCCGTTGCAGATTCCCAGCACCAGCCCGCCGCCCGCCGCGAATCGCTTGACCGCCTGCATCACCGGCGAAAACCGCGCAATTGCGCCCGTCCTCAGGTAGTCCCCATAGGCAAACCCGCCCGGAACCACCACCGCATCCACGCCCTTCAGCTCCTCCGAGTCATGCCACAGGAACTCCACCGGCTGCCGCGCCACTTCGGCAATCACGTTGTACGCGTCATGATCGCAATTCGACCCAGGAAAAACCACCACGCCGAATTTCATACGTTCAGACTAACAGCCGGCTCCCGATGATCGCGACCAGGTGAGATTCGCTCATTCTCCCCTGAAGCGAGTCGCAACCCGCCACTGTGATGTTAGAAACC
>JASHSG010000254.1 GCA_030040935.1 Acidobacteriaceae bacterium
CCTCGTGATTGACCAGGGCGAGGAGCTGTTTAACGGATCCGAGGCCGGGGATGCGGAACGATTCTTTCGCGCCTTGAGCGCAATGCTGGGCCAGCGGCTTCCCTTTCTCGCGGTGATCGCCCTGCGGTCCGACTATCTGGGCAAACTGCAGGAAGCATCGGGATTGGCGGCCCCGTTTGAGCAATTCTCGCTCAAGCCGATGCCGCTTGAGCGGGTTCGGGAGATCATCGAGGGACCGGCGAAGGCGGCAGGCATCGCCGTGGACGCCGCCCTCGTGACGGCGGCTGTAGCCGACGCGCGCACCGACGATGCCCTTCCCCTGCTGGCATTTGCGCTGCGCGAGCTATATGACCGCTCGGCAAAGAGCGGACGGCTGACGGTGGAGGCCTATCGCGCTCTGGGCGATGCCACCGGCGACCTGTCGCCGCTCGAGAACGCGGTGCGCAAGAAGGCAGACGAGGTACTGGGCGCGACCAGGCCGGCCCCTGAAGACCTGCAGGCGCTCAAGGAAGCATTCATTCCGGCGATGGTCCGGGTAAACGCCGAGGGCGAGTATGTCCGGCGGTCTGCAGACATGGCAGCGTTCGGTGCGCGCGCGCTCCCCTTGCTTGAAAGGCTCGCCAAAGCGCGCCTCCTCACCATTCACAAGGAGCGAGATGCGACGCTGGTCGAAGTCGCGCATGAGGCGCTGCTGAGAAAGTGGCCCCTGCTGCGCGACTGGCTCGACGAAGAGCGGGAGTTCCTGATTGGCAAGGATCAGCTGGAGGCGGACCTTCTTGACTGGGAGAATGCGCCACAGGAACAAAAGGATGAAACTCTGCTGACCGGCATCAAGCTGACACGGGCGCGAGGCTGGCTGACAGGAAAGCCGCTCCAGCTGAGCGAAGCGGAGCGGAGATTCATTCAGGCCAGCATCGCGCGCCACGACGCGGCGGCTGCGCAGCGAGATCGAGCGAGACGGCGAGTCGTGAGGTGGAGCGTGGCCGCGGCCGCAGTGCTGGCGGTGGTGGCGGCATACGCGTTGTGGGAGTGGCGCCAGGCTGGAGTCCGCGAAGATCAGGCGACCTCGCGAGCATTGGCGATGGAAGCCCTTCAGGATACCGGGACCAACGCGGGTCAGGCCTTCCGGAACGCGGTCGATGCCGGTGAACGATCTGACACCGACGAAGCAAACTACGCCCTGCATGTCGTTTTGGAGGCGCCGCAGGAGCGGTTCATTCTTCATCATCACGACCCTGTGTTTCATGCCGTCTATTCACCCGACGGAACTCGCGTCGTAACGGCCAGCACGGACGAAACGGCGCGCATCTGGGATGCCGAAAGCGGGCGCCTCGTGGCCACTCTTTCCGGGCATACCCTCTACGTCGATGACGCCGAATTCTCGCCGGACGGCAAGCGCGTGGTCACCGCCAGCGGAGACCACACCGCACGGCTTTGGGATGCGCAAAGCGGTAAGCTCCTCGCCACCCTTTCCGGCGACACCGATCGCGTGACCACGGCGGTGTTCTCCCCGGACGGAACGCGGATCGTCACGGCCAGTTTCGACAACACGGCGCGCCTCTGGGATGGCGAAAGCGGTCAGCCGCTGGCCACACTTTCCGGGCACACCGATAAGCTTATCTCCGCAGCTTTTTCGCCGGATGGCAAACAGATCGTGACAGCCAGCGCGGACCGGACAGCGCGCATCTGGGACGGGCAAAGCGGGAGGCTCCTGACCACACTCTCAGGCCATAGCGGCAACGTCTTGTCGGCATCATTTTCACCCGACGGCAAACAGGTCGTTACCGCCAGCGCCGACAAGACCGCGCGCACATGGGATGCCCAAAGCGGCAAATTGCTGAACACGCTGTCCGGGCACACCGACCAGGTCGAAGACGCCGCATTTTCGCAGGATGGCAAAAACATTGTCACGGCCAGCGATGACAAAACGGCGCGCATCTGGGATGCAGAGAGCGGCAAGCTCCTGGCATTGCTTTCCGGCCACACCGATGAGGTTGGCACTGCCCAGTTTTCGCCGGATGGAAAGCGCGTTGTTACCGCGAGCTACGATTACACTGCGCGCCTGTGGGATGCCGAAAGCGGCCGCCTCCTCGCCACGCTGTCCGGACAGACGGGCGCAGTCTATAGCGCGCTTTTCTCCCCCGATGGAAAGCACATTGTCACCGCAAGTTTCGACGACACGGCGCGCACCTGGGATGCCATGGACGGTGACCTGATGACGACGCTTTCCGGGCACACCAAAGGCGTATATTCCGCTGCGTACTCCCCGGACGGCCAACAAATCGTCACGGCCAGCGCCGACGGCACGGCGCGCACCTGGGATGCCCAGACCGGCCGCCCCCTGGCGACCCTCTCCGGCCATACCGGAGTCGTGTTTTGGGCCGCCTATTCGCCCGACGGCAAGCAAATCGCCACCGCCAGCGCCGACCAGACTGCGCGCATCTGGGACTCCGCAAGCGGCCGCCTGCTGGCCACGCTCTCCGGTCATAGCAACTTTGTCTACACGGTTGCATACTCGCCCGATGGCAAACAGATTGTCACGGCCAGCGCCGACTCTACAGCGCGCATCTGGGATAGCGCGAGCGGCCGCCTGGTGGCCACGCTCTCCGGCCACACCGGGGAGATTTGCATGGCGGCCTTCTCGCCCGACGGCAAACGCGTCGTCACGGCGAGCTACGACCACACCGCGCGCATCTGGGACGCTCAGAGCGGCAAACTTCTGAACACGCTTTCCGGCCATACCAATGTCGTCGAATGGGCCGCATTTTCTCCCGATGGCAAGCGCGTGGTTACAGGCAGCTGGGACTATACCGCGCGCATCTGGGATGCCGCGACGGGCCGATCGCTGAACACCCTTTCCGGTGATACCAGCTTCGTCGTCTTTGCCACATTTTCCCCGGATGGCAGGCAGATCGTCACCGGAAGCGCCGATTACACGGCGCGCCTCTGGAATGCTGAAAATGGTAGCCTGCTGCACATCCTTTCAGGACACGCCCAGGACATCACCTATGCCTCATATTCGCCGGATGGCAAGCACGTTGTAACCGCGAGCTACGACCACACAGCGCGCATCTGGGACGCCGCAAGCGGCAGCCTGCTGGCCGTGCTCTCCAGAGATTCCGACGCCATCTATACCGCTGCCTATTCACCCGACGGCACGCGCATCGTCACCGCCAGTGAGGATGGGACTGCGAAAGTTTATAACGATGACTTCAGCCAGCTCCTCGAGAAGGCCAAACAAGAGCTTCCTTTGGACTCCGGCAACTAACACCTGTCAGTTGTACGTGGTCACGGCTCACAGGCCGCTTCTCGGTGATTCGCGGTTGCCGACCTTCAGCGAGGCTTCCCACCCATCGTGCGATGAGGCCGCACAATGGGTGGGCTCCCCCTGGTTAAGCTAGATTGCCTTATCTATCTATAATGTCCCGCCCCTTCCGAGGCAGAGACACTTGAGAGAACCAGAGGCTGAACTTATCAACCTAACTCATGAAGCCGAGGTAGGGGTTGCTCCCAAAATTCCCGAAGTTGGGGAAGACGGTGCGGATCTGCGAGTCGGAAAGGCCAAACCAACTGGCCAGCGTCCCGGCATACTGCTCGACAGCGGTGGTGGGAATCAGGCGGCCTTCGCCGACGTCATTGACCTGATCGACACCGACAACGGGATATTGGCCGTACATGTTCTGGCCATTGACGGCGCCGCCGACCACGAAGTGGTGGCTGCCCCAGCCGTGGTCAGTGCCGTTGGAGTTGGAAGTCAGAGTGCGCCCGAAGTCGGAGATGGTAAACGAGGTCACATTGTTGCCCAGGCCCATACCGACCATCAGGCCGTCGAAATACTGGAAGGCGGCGCCGAGCTGGGTTAGCAGCTGGGCATGTTGTATCGCCTGGTTGTTGTGGGTGTCGAAGCTGCCTAGCTGGACATAGAAGATCTGGCGGGTGACGCCGAGCTGGGCGCGCCCGGCGATGATCCGTGCGACCGTCTGCAGCGAAGCCGCCAGAGGGTTGTCGGCGAGCATGTTGGTCATGGGATCGAGATACTGCGGAGGATTGGCCACTCCGCCTTCTCCAGCGGGCGCCATGGCGGTAACGAGCGTGGCCTGCGCCTGCATCGAGCGATTGATGACAATCTCGTATTCCTGAGAAAAGAGATTTGTTTCGTCGGCGGTAAGGATGGAGTTCAGCGGATTGGCCGCCGAAGCCAGGCCGAAGGGCGGGTTCTGAAGGCCATAAATGGGAATTGGACCGGCCGGAGTGACGTTGAGCTGGAACGATTGTTGCCCTGCGAGGAACAGCGCGTTGCCGGCGGTGGAGATGCAAGTGAACATGGAGTTTGAATTCATGTTCATGGCTTCTATGGCGTCGGCCACCGCGCCACCCCAGCCCACTTGTTCGCCGCTGCCTAAGTTGGAGGCGATGGCCTGCCACGCAGCGGTTTGATCGAAGTGCGAGAAGAGCGAATCGGGCAGTGGGACGGAGTTGGCGTTGATCTGCGTTTTTGAGGTCTCGGTGATCAGGGTGCCGGTGTTGGCGATAATGGCGGCGCGGCCGGCGTTGAAGAGAGACTGCACGCCCCCGAGAGAAGGATTCAGGGCAAAGGTGCGGCCCGCCTGCGGAGTCTGCAGGGTAATGGGCAGCAACTCGCTCAGCGGATAAGCGAGGCCTGGCGCGCCGGATCGCGCGGTAACAAACGCCGCGTAGGAGTCGGGATCGGTGGCGATCACAGTGCCATGACCGTCGTTGCCGCCCTGCAAATACACGCATACCAGTGCGCGATAGTCGGAGCCGGTGGTGGACTGGGCCATGGCGGCAAGCGAGTTAAGCTCGAGAAGAAACGGGCTGACGTAGATGCCGGCCATCGAGGCCATGGAGGCCGTTCTAAGAAATTGCCGGCGAGTCTGTTTGCAGTTGCAGCTCATGGTTGGCTCCTATTGCTGCGCGGCGTAGTCGGGCGACGCCACAGTGAGATAGATGGCTGTTTCGACGCGCGCCAGAAGGGCGGCGTTGATTGCGTTTTGGTCGCCGCTCGGAATGGGGATAGACGAAATGGCAGCGAGAATCTGGTTGTACAGAGTTGAAGACATCTGTCCCGACATAAGCAGCAGGTTGATGCGGTCAAGCAGCTGATCGGGGGTGGCGGCCAGGCTCATCTCAGTCGAGTAGTAAGAGAACACATCAGGACCACCCTGTGCGTTGGCGCCAATCGCGCTTTGCAGATAGTTGATGTAACCGACGACAGTGGACACATTCGTCATCTGCATCTCGGGTGAGAGCAGGCCGGCGGCGGAGATGGGGGAATTAGGCGGCGTGTATCCCGGCGCGAACCAATTGAACACGGTGGGCGACCGGAGCCACATCTGACCAAGGCCGTAAATCGGGTCCTCGGTGCTGCCCAAATCAAATGAGCCGGTGCGGGATTGCGCGGTGAACGCACGCGCCCACTCGGTGTAGCGCAACAGAGCCTCGCGGACCTTGCCGTATTGCGGATTGCCTACGTAAGTCGCGGAGTCGCGCGCCTCGGGGTCCGTCAGGATCGCTGTGATCACCGCTTGCAGATTTCCGCGCACGCCCGTGCCGTCGTTGATGAAAACCTGCGCGACGCGGTTCACGTACGCTGGGCTGGGATTGCTGGTGACGAGGTGCTGGATCATCTGCTTGCAAAAGAATGGAGGCAGATTGGGATGGTTGAACAGAGTGTTAAGAGCGATCGTGAGATCGCCCGAGGGATCGGGGCTGCCAGAGGCGGGAATGGTTACGCCCAGAAAGTCCTTCTCGACCGTCGAGTGATGGTCGGGATAGGTGGTCATTGGCAGGAGCTCTTCGCCGTAGCCGGGGCCAACGTAGAGGCAGCAGTTCGACCAGCCGTCGTCGCTCGTGTCGCCGGGAATCTGCCAGCTGAAGCCGGTGAACACCGCGGCTAATCCCATGACGTCGGTGTTGGAATAGGTGGCCACCGGCTGGCCGTTTACCAGTTGCTGCGTCCCGTCGTTATTCAATTGCCACAGGCCGATGGTGAACAACTGCATGACTTCGCGCGCGTAGTTTTCATCGGGATCGGTGGTGGCGTCACCCTTGTCGTTGCCCAGCATGGAGAGGAACTGGCCCATCATCGGATTGAGGGTGACATCCTGCAGCAGCTGGCGGAAGTTACCGAAAGCGTCGTTGCCGAGCATGTCGTAGTAGCTGGCTTCTCCGCGCGGCATGTTTTGAATCGCCGTGGTGTTATTGCTGGAGATGACGAACATCTCCGAAAGCGCATATTTGACGCGCTGGCGGAGCTCATCGGGCGCCGTGAGCGATTGCTGCCAGAAGGTATCCTGCACCAGCCCCTCGTCCTGGTCGTTCTGGAGAAAGAGCGTGGCATTGCAGGTTACATCGCCGCTGGCGCACGGCGGGTTATTGACGATCACCGCCTGTTCTACCCCGGGCTCAGTGGGCGTGGGCTGCATGGCAAATTGCGCGCTCAGCCACGCCTGGTAGCCTTCGAGTGAAAGAGTGCGGATGTCGGCGTCGGTCGGTCCGAAGGTGGCCTGCTCAAGAAAACGCGCGGCATCGCTGGGGGCAACGACCGGCGTAGGAACCGTGCCGCTCACCGTGGCGATGAGATCGTTAGACATCGCAGGGCCGGGGCTGGGATTGAGGACCTGCAAATCAAGGTTGCCGGGTTGAGCCTGATCGACGCTCGCCGTCAGCTGTGTCCCGCTGTTGAAGGTGGTCGAGACCGGTGATCCATTCACCAGGACTTGGGCGCCTGTGATGAATTGCTGGCCCGTCAGCACGATCGTCGCGGGGCCGGGATTGAAGGCCATGGGCGAGGCCGAGCTGAGAATCGGAATCGGGTTCATCACCGAGATGTTCTGCGAGATGGAAACCGCGGGATTGTCAACGCTGGTGATGGTGAGCTGCACGATGTTGCTGGGCGTGGGAACGACGGGCGGCGCGGTGTAGGTGATCGAGCCATCTGGATTCGAGATCGCGGTGCCGACCGCTGCATTGCCGCCGGCTATGCCATTGACCTGCAAAGTCACGGCAGGATTATCGGTTCCATTCACCATCAAGCCGAGATTGAGAGAGTTGGAGACGCGTACGTCGGTGCCCGAGTTCGGCTCCAGCGTGAGCACCACTAGGCCTGGACCAACCTTCATCGAAAGCGGAATTGCGCTGGCCGATCCGGGATCGGGGTTGGTCACTGTCAGCGGGTACGTGCCGGGATTTGGCGCCGCAATTTGCGCCACCAATTGCGTGCTCGAAACATAAGTTGTGGGAATCAGGGCGCCGTTCCAACTGATCTGCGCTCCGTAAACGAATTGTGAGCCGTTTACTGTGACAGTCGTCGTCCCTTCCGAGAAGCCGTTTGGAGTGACCGTGCCCAGAACTGGAATCGGGTTCCACACCTGGACAGACACTGAACCGGGGGTGGCAGTGGGGTACGCGGCTATGGAGCTGGTGATTTGAACTGTGTACGGATTGGGAACGACCGCGGGAGCAGTGTATAGGCCAGTGCTCGAAATGGTGCCAACCTCGGCGTTGCCTCCCGCGATTCCATTAACCGAGAAGATCATCGGCTGTCCCGATGCAACATAGCTCGAAGTGATCTGCAAGGTCTGGTTCACCCGCACGTCAGTAGCCGGAGTCCCGATGGCGGCGATGGTATTCAGATTCACGTCGAGTGAACCGCCGCCGCATGCCGTCATGAAGGAGGCGGACAAAATCGTGGCTGCCGCAAGAACGAATGACGTCCAAAGAGGCGCGCGTTTTGGCATGGAACAGCGCCGAGGCAGAGGTTTCGGGAGACCGGACACTCGCATAGGTGGCTCCTGGGAACAGAGAACTCCAAGGCAGGCAAATGCAGAAGGACAACAAAATGCCAGAAGGGGACGAATGCTACAGGTGATTCGCTTCAGAGGTTATCGAAGTCACCAAAATGATGCAAACTAAAATGCGGTAAAAAATTACTGAAGTAATGTCCACCTGAGAACCGCGCTGCGGATGCCGGCCGCGGGCGAATCGACCTTTGCAGGAGTTAAGATGCTTTGGAAAGAATGGCCTACGGCAAGGCGAAACGCGACCGATGGTTCACCTGGCATGCCAGGTCATGTCGACGTGGACGGGAATCTCGTTCTTGATGGGCACGGTGAGGAAGGACGGGCGATCGATGCGGAAATCGGAACAGGTCAGGGGGATGGAGCCAGTAATGCGAACCTCGCTTCCCTGCTGGGTGCGCTCGAAGGGAACCTTCGCGTAATGGGCGGTTTGGCCGGCGAACTGCACTTCGAGGTCGGCGTGAATCCACGGCTCGGCTGTTTCGGCCTGCTGGAAGCGGGCGCGGACCTGGATCATGGGAAACTGCGCCCCCTTCGTTGCTTCAATCATATGGAGATCGCGGTTGGTGTCTCCGGAGTCGAAGGTCTTGACGGGAACGGCAATGAGGAAGTCGCACCAGCCGGCGTGGCAAACGCCTTTGCCGCGGGCCGCGTGGCTCACGCCGTCGACCTCGTGCATGGGATGCGACATGTGATAGCTGAGCATCGCCTCGTCGGCAAGCCAGGTGGAATCGGGCTGCGCGAGGGCGAGCCGTGGGACGAGAAAAATAGCCGATCCCAGCAAAGAGGCGAGAAAGATTCTGCGCTTCATTGTTTCTCCCGCAATTTCAGATGAATGGGCCAGCTGACGGCGACAATCGCAGCGCCATAGGCGCAAACCGTGGCGATGGCGACGGGGCCGTGGGCCGAAGCGATGCCGTGAACTTTTTCGCCGTTCTCCTCCTGCGAGTACGCTATGGCGCCGAGGATGGGTGTCAGGATCATGCCCGGGCCGTGGACGAACGCGAGCGCTTCATGAAAACGGATGGCGCCGTGTTTGGGAGTATTGGGCAGCTTGGGCGCAAAGATGGCATAGGACGCCGTGGTGAAGTAGAGAGCTGCTGTGGCTCCGCCCAGCGCGGCGTGAAAGTCGAGATTGGCGTTTGAAGGCTCGGTGATGGGCTCGCCGTTCCGGCCTTTTGCCTTGGCCATGGGCCCGGTGATGAGCGTGGCAGCCATGGGCGCGAGTGTGATCAGGCCGAGGCGCTGGTGAATCTTCAGCATCTCCGTGCGCTTGTTGAGTTCGGCCTGTAGTTTGGGGTCGGCCTGGGTTTGCTGGGCTGAAAAGCCCAGGTCGGAGAGTGAAGGCTCCTGCGAGGATGAGGCCGGTGCGGGACTCGTGGCGGGCTGCGGGGCGTTGGGGAGCGGCGGTTGCGGGGTCTGCTGCTGGGATGAGGTTTGTTGCTCGGCCGGGGTTTGCTCTGGGGGCGGGGCGCTGGATTGAGCGGCGAGCGGACACGGAAGCAGGAAGGCAAGAAGAGCGACAACGAATCGACAGGCAAGCTTATCCGCGTTGGAACGCATGCTTGAATCTCCTTGCGATAAAACGTCGGCGGAAAGCGGTTCGTGGTTCAGACGGATGCGAATATCGCTGAGTGAGCAAGCGTGAGACAAGATTTGCGAGCGCTCACCGGCTGCCCGCGATCATCTGCGCGGCGTGCTGCAGGCTGGTGTCGGTAACCTTTGCGCCCGAAAGCATGCGCGCCACTTCGTGGGTGCGGGATCGGTCGTCGAGCACGCGAATGCGCGTTTGCGTGCGGCCGTCTTTCTCGCGCTTTTCCACGGCCAGATGCTGATCGGCAAAAGCCGCGATCTGTGGAAGATGGGTTACGCAGAGAACCTGCTGTGCGCGGCCCAGCGCTTTGAGCTTCTGGCCGACGGCTTCGGCAGCGCGGCCTCCGATGCCAATGTCGATCTCATCAAAAACCAGCGTCCGCGGCGTGGTTTTCTTTCTGGTTTTGGACGAAGATCCTTCTTCCACAGCCACCTTGAGAGCGAGCAGAACGCGCGAGAGCTCGCCGCCGGAGGCAATTTCAACGAGCGGCTTAAGCGGCTCGCCCGGATTGGTTGAGATGCGATATTCGACAGTGTCCCAGCCGGTAGGGGACCACGCGGATTCCTGATCGCTCGAAGTGACCGCGACTTGGAACCTGACCTTCATAGCAAGCGAGTTGATCTGGGCCTCGGCAAGTTTAGCCAGCTTGACCGCGGCGGCCTGTCGCTCAACGGTCAGAGCAGAGGCGGCTTTGCGATACTCGCCCGCGCCTTTTTCCAGCTCGACGCGAAGGCCCCGGAGGATTTCGTCGCGGTCTTCCACTTCAGCGAGCTTGCGGGCCACGTCTTCGCCGAATGCAATTACTTCGGCGACCGTCTTGCCGTATTTCTTCCTGAGCCGGTCCACCAGGGCAAGCCGGTCCTCGATTTCGGCGAGGCGCTCGGGCGATGCGCTGATGCGTTCGGCGTAGTCGCGCAAAGCTGAGGCGATATCTGAGATTGTGGCGCGTGCCGAGGCGAGTTGCTGGATGGATTCCGTGAATCGCTGGTCGTAGCGGGCCAGTTCTTCGACGTTGCGAATTCCGGCACGGAGAGC
>JASHSG010000255.1 GCA_030040935.1 Acidobacteriaceae bacterium
AAAGCTCCCTTTGCACCTCGACGGCGCGCGCATCTTCAACGCCGCCGTTGCGCTCGGCGTCGACGTGAAGGCGCTTACGCGAGGATTCGACACGGTGATGTTCTCGCTTTCGAAGGGACTGGGCGCGCCGGTGGGATCGATGCTCGTCGGCTCTGCGGAGTTGATCGCGCGCGCGCGAGTCTATCGGAAGGCGTTGGGCGGCGGCATGAGGCAGGCCGGCGTGCTGGCCGCGGCGGGATTGATTGCGCTGGAGGATGGACCGAAGCGCCTCGCGGACGATCATGCCAACGCACGGCTGCTGGCCGAAGCATTGGCTCACACCGAGAGAGTCGTCATCGATCTTGCGACGGTGGAGACGAATATCGTGATCTTCCGTCTGGCGGAGGCGAAGGGCGCGGGCCAGCTGGCGGCGCGGCTGAAGGCGCGCGGGGTGCTGGTGGGCGCGTTCGGTCCCGACGCGATCCGGCTCGTCACGCACCGCGACGTGAGCCGGAGAGACTCGATCGATGCGGCCGAGGCGCTGACAGAAGAAATTGAGGCAGGAATCAAAACGGCCAGCACCAAGTGATGCCGGCCGCGAATGGATCGTGCAATCCCAGGCCCCGATGTTGGGACCTGGGGGCACCCAGAATGACGGTTAGCCCGCGAAGCTCGCCTCACAGATCGTAATAGAGGAAGAACTCGTAGGGCACGGGGCGCAGGTTGACCGGGGCCAGCTCCTTCTCGCGTTTGTAGCTGATCCAGGTGTCGATCAGATCGGGCGTGAAGACGTCGCCCGCAAGCAGGAAGTCGTGATCCTTCTCGAGAGCATTCAGAACCTCGCCCAGTGAGCCGGGCGTGCTCTTGATCTTTTTGGCTTCCGCCGGCTCGAGTTCGTACAAATCCTTTTCGAGCGGCTCGCCGGGATCGATCTTGTTTTTGATGCCGTCGAGGCCGGCCATGAGCAGCGCCGCGAAGCAAAGATAAGGATTGGTGGAGGGATCGGGACAGCGGAACTCGATGCGCTTGGACTTGGGGCTGGTCGAGTACACGGGAATGCGGCAGGCTGCCGAGCGATTGCGCTTGGAGTAGGCCAGGTTCACCGGCGCCTCGAAGCCGGGCACCAGGCGGCGATAGGAGTTGGTGGTGGGCGCGGCAATGGAGAGCAAGGCGGGAGCGTGCTTGAGCAGGCCGCCGATGTAATACTTAGCGGTCTGGCTGAGCAGCGCGTAGCCCTTCTTGTCGAAGAAGACGTTGGTGTCGCCCTTCCAGAGGCTCTGGTGGACGTGCATGCCGGAACCGTTGTCGCCGAAAAGCGGCTTGGGCATGAAAGTTGCGGACATGCCGTGCTTCCTGGCGATCATGCGGATGATGTACTTGTAGTTGAGAAGATTGTCGGCCATTTTGACGAGCGTGCCGAAGCGCATGTCGATCTCGCACTGGCCGCCGGTTCCCACTTCGTGGTGGTGTACCTCGACGGGAACGCCGATGCCTCTGAGCGCGATGATGATCTCCGAGCGAAGATCCTGCAATTGATCGGAGGGAGGCACGGGAAAGTAGCCTTCCTTGTGGCGCAGCTTATATCCGAGGTTGGGACCCTCTTCGGCGCCCGTGTTCCAGATGCCTTCTTCCGAGTCGACAAAGTAATAGCCGCTATGCGCGGTTTGATCGTAGCGCACATCATTGAAGACGTAGAACTCTGCCTCGGGACCCCAGTAGCTGATGTCGGCGATTCCGGTTTTCTTCAGATGCGCTTCGGCCTTCTGCGCCACATGCCGCGGATCGCGCGTGTAAGGCTTGCGGCTGATGGGGTCAAAGACATTGCAGATGATGTTCATCGTCGGCACGGAGAGGCAGGGATCCACCACGGCGGTATCCGCGTCGGCAACCAGGACCATGTCGCTCTCATGAATCTGCTGAAACCCACGGATGCTCGAACCGTCGAAGCCGATGCCTTCGGCCTGGTCGAATAGATCGTCCGAGAGATCCTCTACCGGGATGGAAAAATGCTGCCACATTCCAGGCAAATCGATAAATCGCAGGTCGACGATTTTGACGCCGGCATCTTTGGCAAGCTTCTTCACGTCATTCGGATTACGCGGCATTTAAAGATTCTCCTTCCGCTTGGTTTGTTCAAGAAACACAAGCACGAGTTAAGTTGTGGAGGTTGAGCCAAACAGCGGCAATCATTGAAAACGCACGACAAGAACAGGATTTCGCCGCAGCCGCGGAATAAAGAATCGAAATTCGGCTGGGGCGAGCACCGGGCGCGGGTTCAGAGCGCCTTGAGTAAGCACAATGCGTTCGCCCGCATCCTAGTGCCAACAGCATAAAGAATCCGTAAGGATTTGGGATTTTGAGATGTGGAAAACCCAGATCAGCGGGCGCGTGAGATAAGAACCATGATGAGCAAAATGACAACGGGGATGAGCGCCAGACCGGCGTAATAAAGGATTTTGCGGGAAAGCTGGGATTTGCGTTTCTGCCAATGAAGGAGCTCCGGGCGCTCCTCGATACCGACCTGATCGGGATGCTCAAGGTCGTGAATAAATTCCTGCGCGGTAGAGTACCTATTCTTGGGATCGCGCTCCAGCGCGCGGTAAAGGATCTCCTGCAACTCAGGGGAGACGGAGGGGTCGGCCACGCGCGGGGGCATGGGATGGTTCAGCAGACGGTCATTCATGGCGGCCATTGGCGTGGGGCCGGTGAAAGGCAGCTTGCCGGTTAGCATTTCGTAGAGGATCACGCCCATGGAGTACAGATCGGTGCGGCCATCGCCACGCTTGCCTTTGACCTGCTCCGGGGCAATGTAATTGGGCGTACCCAGCATGGCGGTGAAGTTGGCGTAGGTCAGGCGGCGCGAAGCCGCGTCGCCGGCGATACCGAAATCGATGAGCTTGATGTGGTCGTTCGAATCGACCATGATGTTTTCCGGTTTGAGGTCGCGGTGAACGACGCCATTGGAGTGAATGTACTCGAGCGCCCTGAGCACTTCAATGGCAATGCGGACGGCGCGCTCCTGGGGAAGCCGGCCTTCGTCGAGAATCTGGCGCAGCAGCCGTCCCGGGCACCATTCCATGACCATATAAATGCGCGAGCGACGATCGTCGCCGAAGACGCGCATGACATTGGGGTGCGCGAGGCGTTCGCCGATAGCGGCTTCGCGCTTGAAGCGGTCGAAGAGGATGGGATCGGCTTCCATGTCGGGGTGAGGAATTTTGAGGGCGACGGTGCGGCCGTCGCGCGTATCGGTGGCGCGAAAGATTGTAGCCATGCCGCTTTTGGCGATGGGCGCGTCGATGCGGTAGGAATCCAGCGCCGATCCGGGCTCAAGGACATCGAAATAACTCATCGTGCGGCATGCTCCAGTGGGACACTTATTACTTTAGGGAGCGAGGCAGCAAGGGGGCAAGAGCGGCGTCATGGCTATTCCTCGAGCCGCGCGCCAGATTAGTGCATGGCGCCGAGGCGCTTCAGCAGTCCGCGTGGATTAAGCGGAAGCGAACTCGCGCGGCTCTCCCCGCGCCGTATGCCGCTCGTCGCGGCTGCGCCGCCTAATAAGCCGCTGACGGGTTGCGCGGCGGGGGCACCAGAACCGAACAGCCCGGCTCAATGAACTGATAAAGCTTCATCGCGGCATGGTACTCACGCTGCGCAGCGGCGGCCTGATGATCTGCGGCGCAGGCAGCCGAGAGAACCTCGTATCGGCGGATGCTTTCTGCTCAGGGATTGAAGGAAGACACATCATGATCGACACGATCGGGGACTTTCACTGATTCGCGGCGGAACCGCTCTGCCTTCGGCCGGATTGCTGCTCCCGTTAAACTGTCCCCATGGCGAAGCGGATCGGCGTGCATCTGGGGACGGCGGGCGGAGCGTCGAAGGCGGTCGAACGGGCGCGCGAAATCGGGGCCAACACGTTGCAGATTTTCTCTTCGAGCCCGCGGATGTGGCGCGCGCCCAAGGTAGATCCGAAGCAAGCCGAGCGAATGCGCGAGCTGCGCAAGAGACTCGACATTGGGCCGCTGGTGATTCACACCAGCTACCTGGTGAATGTCTGCAGCCAGTCGGCAGAGATAAGAGAGAAGAGCGTAGCGGCTTTTCGCAGCGAGATCGAGCGGGCGCTGATGCTGGGCGCAGATTTTCTCGTGCTGCATCCGGGATCATGGAAAGGCATGACGCGCGATGAGGGATTGAAGCTGGCGGCGAAGTCGATCGAACGGGCGATCGAGGGGCAACCGTGGCAGGGAAATTCGTTCAGCATTCTCATCGAAAACACCGCTGGTTCGGAATTCAGCCTGGGCGGCAGCTTTGAGCAGGTCGCGGAGCTGGTGGAGCGGCTGAAGAACCACGCGCCAGTGGCTGTGTGCCTCGATACATGCCATACCCACGTGGCCGGCTACGATATGGCAAGCGCCGAGGGCTACGAGGAAACGATGAAGCAGGCCGGCGCAACGATCGGCTTCGACGCGGTGAGCGTGTGGCACTGCAACGACGCCAAGGCGGCGCGGGGATCGAAACTCGATCGGCACGAGCACATCGGCGAGGGAACGATGGGGCTGGAGCCGTTCCGGCGGCTGCTGAACGATGCGCGCTTC
>JASHSG010000256.1 GCA_030040935.1 Acidobacteriaceae bacterium
GCTCGTCCTGTTGAGCGATCACATCAACCTGATGGGTTGGAACCCGCTCAACGGGCCCAACGAGCCGCGCTTCACGGTTCGCGCCGGCGCCGGCCAGCGCTTCTTCGATATGACTGAAGCATACAGCCGGGCGTTGCGCGCGCTGGCCAAGGCGGAGGCGCACGAAGAGGGATTCGCGCTGGAGGAAGGCGTGTATCTGGCCACGCCGGGACCGAGCTTCGAGACGCCCGCTGAGATTCGCGCCTTCCGCGCGTTGGGCGCGACGCTGGTGGGGATGTCCACCGTACCGGAGACCATCGTGGCGCGGCACATGGGAATCGAAGTGCTGGGGATCTCATGTGTGACCAACCTGGCTGCGGGATTGGGCACAAAACCATTGAGCCACGAAGAGGTGAACGAGACCGGCCGCAGGGTGGAGAAACAGCTCGCCGATTTGCTGAAGCGGGTGACGCCGAGAATCGCTAACCGGGTGAAATTGGAACAGTGAGCTATGACTCGAGCGCAGCGCAATCAGGCCGCGGAGACGATGAGCGGTCTGCTCCACGCCGGCGGAGCGGCTATGGACACTCAAGAGAAACCCGGCCTGCCTCTACTTCCCACGGTGTTGGGTCTTGGCGGCTGCTCGGGGTCGGGCAAGACAACTTTGGCCAACGAACTGGCGCGAACCCTTGGCGGCCTGCGCTTTCATCTAGACGATTACTATCTTGACCTCGGAGATTTGCCGGTTGCCGAGCGCGTCAAGAAGAACTTTGACGACCCCGCGCTGATCGAGGTTCCGCTGCTGGCGCGGGACGTGGGGGCGCTGGCGCGCGGAGAGATCATCCATCGTCCCGTCTACGACTTCGCCACATACACGCGCGTTCCGGGGCGCAGCCAGCGCGTGATTGCCGGCTCATTCCTGATCGTTGAAGGGATCTTCGCGCTGCACTACCGCGAGCTGCTTCCCTATTACCATCTGCGCGTTTACCTGGATGCGCCCGACGCACTGTGTTTTGAGCGGCGGCTGAAGCGCGATGTAGAGGAACGCGGGCGCGCGCCGGAGCTGGTGCGCGAGCAATACGGGCGGACGGTGCGGCCAGCAGGTGCGGCCTTCGTGCGCCCGTCGGCGGTCAATGCCGACCTGGTGGTCGATGGAACAGGCGCTCTCGACTGGAAGGTGGAGCGGGTGATGACAGAGTTGCGCAATCGCGGCCTGCTGCCGCATGCAAGGTAGCCTCTCGCTTCAAAGCCCGCTGTTCGAATCAAGGTCGACGCGCCAGCCGGAAGATGTGCAGCGGTCCGGACCGCACCGGCGATCCAGACCGCTCCTTGAGTTACTTGCTCTCGCAGCAACTGTCTGTGCAGCCATTCTGGCAGCAGCTCTGGCCGCACCTGGCGTGGCAGCAGTCGTTGCAATAGATCGCCTTGGCTCTCGAAGTTCCAGCTTGAGCAAAGGCGGTGGCGGCGAGGACGGCTGCGAAAGAAAGAATTGCGATCGTGCGCTTCATTGAAATTCTCCTTAACGTGAATGGAACAGTTGATGGTTTCGGCCTTTGGTCAGGCCGCATCACTGGCATCGAAGTCAAGTGAGAATCAGATTCGGAAGACCCGATTGCGAAGATAATGCGGGGGCGACAACGTCCGCGCATCGAAGAGCGGCCTCACCGGTTGATGAAACGCGGCTAAGGAGACCGCAACCGAGAGCGCGGGTGTCGAATCAGGCGCGGAAAGGTAAAGTTCCTTCAGCGATCCGACAAAGGCTAAAGTTTGGGGGACGGACTGCCAACAGCAGTCCTGGGGGCAGTTCCCGGCGACCATCTTACCGGTCAGATGGCAGTCCGTGGCTATGCCGCCCATCGTCATTGGGCAGCGCGAGACGCAGCCCGCGCGCGTGCCTTGCACACAGGGCAAAGCAGCCAAAGCCGGCTGCACCACGAGAAGGCTTATCGCCAGGAGAGCCGCGAGTTGGACGCACGTTTTCATTCGCCGATCTTCAAGATATTGGGTTGGTTTCGTAGCGGTCTGTGTTTTGTATCACGTCAAATACAATGCCGGGCTGGCGACAGACCGAAATAATGGATGAGGTTGGGTATCGAGCTCACCGGGCGGCTCCGTGGCCATTCGAGGGTCGCCATTATTGCGGCAGCACTTCGATTCCCGTTACGGTGGCGTAGCCTCGGACGGGAACAAAGCTCAGATTGAGCTTGCCCTGGGCATTTGGCTCCAGGCCCTCGAACCTCCGGATCACGACGTCGGAATCGCGGGCTTCCTTGGTCAGGTCGAAGGCGGCAAGGAGGGTCTGGCCATTGCAGAAGACGTTGAATTCGTGGGCGACCTCCGGCTTTCCTTCGAGGGCATCAGACGACGGCTCGTCCCAGTTGCCGTGGCGCGCGGCAAAGTACAGGGTCACCGAATATCTTCCGGCGGTAACCGGAATGGCGTAGGAAAAGTTGCCCCACCGCTCGGTCTCGTAAAGCTCGGGATCGTCTGTCCCCCTTACTGGCGCGGTATAAGCTGCCAGCTGCCCGCCCTCAAAGTAATTATCTGGACTCCACCAATGGCTGTCATTGGAGTAGTAGGGTGTTTCCCTCGCCAGAATGCGAACGGGACGAATGTGCCCTCGGATTCCGGGCAGGATTTCAATGGCGGACAGAGTCGCCTGCTGACCATTCTCCGCGGAAAAGTCGAGGTGGAGCTTCCCGTCTGCCGCGGGCTCGATGCCGGTGAAAAGCTTCTCGTCTGCGGTGGAGCTGGCGCCCGCGTCGGCCACCACATCGAAATCGCCAAGCAGCACGCTCCCGTTCGCTCGCACGGTCATGATGCGGCTGCCTTCTCCTCCTGTGCCTGATGACTCAGGCCCGTAGAGGGTCTCGGCGAAGTAAAGATGCAGCTCATAGACACCCTTGCGCAAGGGAATGTCATAGCGGAACTGTCCTTGCCTGCTGGTGCGATAAAAGTCGGGGTCGAGCGTGCGCGCGATGTGCCCGATGGAACTCTTGACCGCTGTTCCGCCGGTAAACCATTGGTCAGCGCTCCAAAGCTTATCCGCATGGTCGGCAAAGCTTCGCCCGGCCCCCGCCAGGATGCGCACTTCCTCTCCGCCCGGCGGGCCGAGAGGCGGTTCGAAGGCAAGCCCGTTAGGCGGAGCCTGCTCGGGTTCGCTCTGCGCCGGCCTCAGCTGGTGTGAAAGCTTCCAGGAATACCAAAGCGCCAGCGCAACGCAGACTACGCCTGCAATCCACCCCAGGCGCCGGGCCAAGGCAAGCGAGCGATGAACCGCGGGCGCGCCGGGCGGGGCGGCGTTCGCCGGGCCTGACAGGGCGTTGGAGACCGGATCTCCGTCTGAAGCGTTTCTGCGCTCGAACCTGGGAACGTACTGGCCGACGGGAATGGTGATATGAAGCCGATTTGTGGAGCCTTCGCCCTGGTAGTACTCGGTGAGGCGGCGGCGCAGGCGGTTCGCCTCAACCCTGACAATCGAATCCGAATCCTGATCGAACGATGCGCTGCGGTGAAACGCTTCGACCGCGATCGAGTATTCCTTGATCTGGTTCGCTTCGCCTGCAAAGAGTTTTTCGCACAAATATGAGAGAAGATTCGCCAAGGTGGGGGCCCGAACGAAACCTCTGGACTCCAGGACGGTTTTCAGTTCCGCGCGCTGCTCGGCGAGTTCGATCGTTTCAGGTGTTTCCACGGTCATCTGCCGCCGCCTCGCCAACGAGTGAGGGATGGTTGGAACGATTGTAATGTTAGCGCGGCTTCAACGCATGGGAAGGCTTTAACGGTGTACGGGGTGGCTGAAAGGCATACTGTAACGGCAGGTAACCTCGACTGCCACCAGCGTGGATACGACGGAATCTCTGTTTCACTCTGAGGGCAAGCTCCTGACTCGCGGCATGTTCGGAGGGCCGCGGGAGCCTGTAACCTGGCCGCCACGGGAAGGTAGCGGGTATAGCGTTGTATGCCGCGCCCAACTGATCTCTACTCGATGTCGAAGTCAAGTTCCGGGGCAACCGATCGAGCAGCCCTCCCTGAATTGCCCCGGATCGAGAAAGAGGTGTTCCATGAAAAGACTTGCAAGCCTCATTGCGGCGATGAGCCTCCTCGCCTCCGCTGCTGCCTATGGCTGGCCGGCTCCCGTGCGGGACCTGCCGAAAGGAATCAGCCTTGAGACGGCGTCGGCCGCCGAACAGAAAGGCGACATCGCCCGCGCACGCAACGACTATTTGTTGGCGGCTGCATATTATCAGCGGGCGCTCCGCGCCGGCGGTCCAGATGCCCAGCTCTATAACAAGCTGGGAATCGCCCAGCTCAAATTGAAGCAGACCAGCGCCGCGCGCAAGAGCTTCCTGGCGGCCGTACGGACCGACCCCCGGAATGCGATCGCGCTTAATAACCTGGGCGCATTGATGTGCATCGAAAAAAAGTACAAGACGGCGCTTAACTATGAGAAGCAGGCGCTGGAACTCGACGAAGAAAATCCGTCCTTTCACGTAAATATGGCGGAGACATGGGCAGGCCTGTCTCAGATCGATCGCGCCATGACCGAGTATGCCAGGGCACTTGAACTCGATCCCGACGTTTTCAGTTCGGAAGAAGACGGGGTGATTGCGCAGGTAAAATCGCCGGAACAACTGGCGCGCATGGACTACCTGATCGCCCGGACCTATGCCCGGAGGGGAAACCTCGATGGCGCACTCGATTACCTGCGGCGCGCCAGGGATGGCCATTATCCGCAACTTGCAGACGTGTATGTCGACAAGGAGTTCTCGTCGCTGTGGCAGGATCCGCGTCTGCAAAAGATCGTCAAGCCCTGAATTGGCGCGCTCGACTGGAAGGTGAAGCTGCGCCAGCGCCGGCTGCCGGCAGGGGTGGGATGGAAACCTCCATCAGGCTCCGCCGGTGGCCAGCGGAATGTGAGGAGGGTGCAAGAGCGAATTCCCGCTTCCGCCGGCCGGCGCAGAACTCGGCCGGTAAACCTGGAAACTGTTCTTACCCCTCGCTTTCGCCGCGTACATGGCTTCGTCGGCATAATGCATCAGCGTCTCGAGATCGGCGCCCGCTTCGGGGTAGGTGACAACTCCGACGCTGACGGTAATAACCGCCTGGGTGTGATCGATGGCATAGGGATGCGCGACAGCAGCGACGATTTTGGCGGCGATAGACTCGGCCTCCGCGGGAATGCGCAGGTCGGGAAGAAGGACGATGAACTCGTCTCCGCCGATGCGCGCCACCGTGTCGGTTTCACGAACGCACCTGCAGAGGCGATCGGCTAATTCGCGGAGCAATTTGTCGCCGGCCTGATGGCCGAGCGCATCGTTGACAACCTTGAATTCATCGGCATCGACCATGAGCAGGCCAAGGCAGGATTGAAAACGAGCGGCCCGCTTGAGCAATGTTTGACAGCGATCGCTCAGCAGAAGGCGATTGGGCAGGCCGGTGAGGGTGTCGTGTTCCGAGAGATGGCGAAGGCGCTCCTCGCTGCCGCGAAGGGCCTGCGTTTGCAACGCCACGCGGTGCCGCAAGACTACAATCCACGCGAAAGAGCCGAGGACCAGAAGGCCGACGACGGAGAAGCTCTCGTAAGCATGCTCCGAAGTCCACCAGCTGGGAGCCCTCAGGACAGAAATGTCGTCAAGCGAACGCAGCAGGATGTGCACCGACTCGGGCCGGACCGCACCCTCGCTCAGATTTGTGCTCAGGGAGTCAACCTGCACATTGCTGACGCCGGTGATGCGCACAAGGCTGCCGTCCTTCCAGGGCAGGGTCGTGCCGAGGGCCACGTTCCTGGGAAGGATGGCGGGGAAAAGCACGCCGCCGGCGCGGAACATCAGGGTCGGATCAGAGGCGGCGACGTCGCGCCCGATCAGCTCCGCATCAATTTCAACAAGTTTGCCGTCGAGATCTCCTTTGACCGCCTTATCGGCGGCAATGGCCGTGGGCTGCGGCGGGGAGGCCGCTCCACCTGCCACGCGAAAGACCGCATCCTCCAGCGAGGGCTTGAAGAGATCGATCACGGGAAAGCCGACAACATCCACGAAGGAGCCCACGGGAACACTGGCCTCCTGCGTGGTCTGCATGCAGATTCCGGCTTTAGCGTCCTGAATGCAGAGCACGCGTCCCGGCCAGTTGAGCGTAACGGTGCCCTGCACGTGGACGCGGTGCAGCAAGCCTGGATCAGGCGAGAAGCGGAACAGCTGCGCGACTGGAACAGCGGGTACCGCGAAGGGATCGCGCGGCGCGGGCTGGATGACGGTAACCTGGCCGAGCGTAGGGAAGAAAAGATGTACTCCCACCATCTGGCGGCGCTGGTTGAAGAGCGGCGCGGCGTTGCCGTCAATGCGAACCAGGGAATCGATGAGCGAATCGTAGTCCACGCCGGGTTGGCGCACAGTGACTGCTGTGAGCACGCCGCCGTCGGCAGCGACGGCAAGCACCACGTTGTGCGGCGCCAGGTGCGCGGAGCGCACGCGACCCTCTACTTCCACCCACTGGCAATCGAGCGCGCCGGTGAGCAACTGCGTCAAAGTCACCTTGAAAGGACTGGCGGGAAGGTTCGACCGGCCAATGGGCCGCACCTGATTACTCGAAATAACCGGCGCGTAGTCGCCGGAATTGCTGACTCCAGTGATATCGACCAACGTACCCGGTTTGATATCGAGGATGGGCCGCGCGGGAACCGAAACGAAAACACCGCCCGAGGCGTCATGGACGAAGATGGCGGCGTGCCTGACGTCAATATAGGGATCGTAATATGTGACGACCGCGCGGAGATGGACGGGAAGGTCGCGGGCAGCATCTTCGGGGGAAAGGTCATGAACCCCGCGTGCGGTCATCATCACTGCCAGCGTTCCCTGGGATACAGGCTCAGGGTGAGCGCCGGCCATCAAGCAGGCCACGGCGGGAGCGACCAACGGCACAATGATGCGCCGGATCCGCATCCGATTCCTCCCCTTATAACCATCCGATGTAGCCGCGCGAAAAAGCGGGTCAAATCACCCGCACAACGGCACCAATGGCATGAAGGCCAACAATATCATCGACCATTATGCTCCAAAGCATGAGGAAATTACACGTTACCAATGTGATACGGATGGCTGGACGGCGAAGTCCGCCACAGCGCGGAGCGCGAATCCGAAGCCGGAGTGGCAGGGGCTGAAGACCAGACTGACGCAGCGAGGTTCTACTTTGCCGGGAGCGCCGCCAGAGGCACCAGCATGTCTTCCTTGCGCACCACCAGGTTGGTCGCGTTCAACTGTGCCAGCTCGAAGCCGTGGCCATGGGTAATGGCGTCTGTGGGACAGGCCTCGACACAGTAGCCGCAAAAGATGCAGCGGTTGTAGTCGATGTTATAAACCCTGGCGTAACGCTCCGACGAGGAGATGCGGTTCTCGGCGGTGTTTTCTGCGGCTTCGATATAGATGCAGTTTGCCGGGCAGGCCGCGGCGCACAGAAAACAGGCGACGCATTTTTCCAGGCCATTTTCGTCCCGCTCGAGGATGTGCGCTCCGCGGAAGCGCTGCTCGAAGACCGCGCCGCGATTGGGGCCCTTGCCGTCGGGGTAGTTTTCCACCTCAGTGGGCGCAAACATTTCGCGCAAGGTGATACTCATGCCCTTGGCGATTCCCGCAGCGTTGCTCACGATCGACATGGGTCCAGTATACGATGGAGGTCGGGAGCGAATCATGAAGGCTCGTATTGCGCGCATTCTCATTTTTCTGTGCGCGTCAGGCTTTGGAACTGCCGTTGTCCGGGCGCAGCAGGCGCCGGCGATGCCGATGGGCGAAGCGCACACCCCTGCAACTCCGGCTGGGCCGCTCAAGATCATCTTCGGCGACAAATCGGCAACCTGGACGGCGGCCACGCTGGCCGCGCTGCCGCACATCTCCGTCGCTGTTCACAACGAGCACACCAAGGCCGACGAAACCTACTCCGGCGTGCCGTTGATCGCGCTGCTCACGCCGCTCGGTGTGAGCGACAAGCCACGCGGCAAGGAGCTGCGGCTTTACGTGGTAGCCGCGGGATCGGACGGTTATGAGGTTGTTTACTCGATTGGCGAGATTACGCCCGACGTGCACGACGCCACGGTGATAGTGGCCGATACGGAGGACGGGAAGCCCATCGCGGCCGACGGACCATTGAAGCTGGTGGCTACTGGAGAGAAGCGCCCGGCGCGCTGGGTGCGCAACCTGGTGGCGATCGACGTGAAGACAGCGGAATAACTGTCCCGCGGGGTTTCCTGAACGGGCTTGTCCCCCAGGTTGCGGATCGAGGAGCTCTCCCAGGTCCCGCTTTCGGGGACCTGGGAGATTCGATCGTTCACCGAGGACCGAGCCACTGCTGAGAGCTAGTGGCGGTGCCCACTACTCGCCCCGCCGTGACTCGAAGGCGCGGGTTTCGAGCTATGATCGGCCGGAATGGGGCGGCTGACGGCGGGGGTCGGAGGACGCCCGTGATTCTGTGATGCATATTGCCCGCGAACCCCACTGTAGGTCTGCGCATGTTGCGCCTGAGTGTTCATGCGCGGAGCAGACGGCTCGCGCGCCGCCTCCCTCTCCGCTGGCTGAGGCCGGTATTGAACACCGCTTCCTCCGCGGTAACTGGGGCGAGGATTGTAAGCCGGCCCGCGATTGCCGGCACGATAGCTGTACACGTTGTGAACCACGCGCACGCTGACGTTGTTATAGACGCGGTTGTAGAAGAAGTGGCCGGCGTTCCAGTAGCCGCCCTCATAGCCGAACCCGATATAGCCAAAACCGTAGTTGATGCCGCCATAGAAGCCGATGTGGAGGCCCCAATGGCCTGGATAGAAGAGATAGCGGCCGCCGTAGAAGCCCCAATAGCCGGGCGTCCAGAGTGCGCCGATGTATGGCGGCTCAACCCACGCGCCCGGCACCCAATAGTAGCCATCCGGGCCCCAGGCCCAGTAGCCGGGAGTCCAGATGTACCCGTCGCCGGGGTCTGGGGGCTGCTCGTAGTCAGGAAGCGGCGGAGGCGCCTCGGTTGCCTGTTCCGTCGGCAACTCGGCGTATCCGGAATCGTCGGGAGCCTGGCCCGCCGGCTCAGTCGATTGGTCGGAAGGTGGAGGAGCTTCAGTGGTGTAAGACGGTCCGCTGGGCGCAATGTTCACCGCAGCCGGATCCGGCCCCTGATCTGGCGCTGCGCCCTGATCGGGGGGAGCCTGGTCCTGCGCGCCGGCAACTGCGGCGGCGCTCACGCCAGTGATTGGTCCGAGGTGGCCGGTCGCGACGAGCAATGCCACGACCAGGGCGACCGAAATTCCAACAGCAATGCGAGAGAGGTGCTTCATATCAACCTCCGATGGTTGGGCGTGCCCGTGGTCACTCAGTCTAACGCTCCGCGGTGTCGATCGGCTATCGCCCACGAATTAAAGAACACGAATTGGCGCAATTAGTGGCGAACCGATGGCGGCGCCGATTTGCCGCGATTGTTTGCCGGCGGCGTGACGACGGGTTTGCGCTGCGGTTGCGCGCTTATGAGTTGCTGGCAGACTGAAGAATCCTGGCCGCGTTCGAGGCCCTGGACGGAGCTCTGCCCGCGGCAGAGGCGCAATTCCATTTGATCGGCGTCGTCGCGGGTCAGCTCATAAGTCCGCTCCAATCCCCATTGCGGATCCACATCATAGCGGAAGATCGTATTGCTGGGCGGCCTGAGCTTGCCGTATTCAAAGTGGTTCCAGGTGCAGAGGAAAGCGAGGCCATCGGATCCGGTCATTACGGCGTAGACCTGCGTCCAGGCGATGCCGCTCGTGGCGCCTGGGCCGGCGGCGTTCCATACGAGAACCCCCTGGCCGCCGCGTATCCAGCGGGCCGCCCACAGGTGGTGCGAAATATCGTAATAAAAGGCTGTGAAGTATGTGCTGGCGGAACAGTCGCGGCAGTTGTCATACAGGATGGTCAGCTCTTCGGGCGCGCCCGCGGCAAAATGCTGCCAATCGAACCAGCGGAGGTTGACGCCCGAAACCAGCGGAGCCACGACATGGCTTGAGAGCGACGCGTTCCAGACGGTAAAGCTGTCGTCGCCGGGCGACGATTGCGGATCTGTGCGATCGGCTGTGACCACCAGCGCCGCATCGTAGAGCACGCCGATCTCGCGGATCGCCGTCCATTTCTCCACGGTAAGAGAGCGGGTGACCCAGGCCACTATGTTCTGGTCTTTGGGGTCATGAAAATTGATCCAGCGGAAGGTGCCCGACGTTTGCTGGGCGCCCAGGGGAACAACAAAGGCCAGCGCCGCGCCGGCCGCGGCCAGGCGCCTGGGGAGGTCAACCTGCATGGGTTTAGATATAGCAGAAAGACAGAGACCGAGGGACGCAGGGAACAAAGGAAGCAGAAAGCCGGGAGCGAGGAAACCGGGGCTGCTTATTTTTGCGGCGCGGGCTTGATTCGATCCGCAAAACCCGGCGGCAGCGCGTCTTGATCCGCAACACTTGTCACGAGAGCATCCCAGCCCTCGTCTGCGCCGTGATATTTTGCATATTCGCCTTTGCAGTACGCCAGCATGCTCGTCGCATCTTGCGGGATAGCCGCGCTTTGGGCGAGATGAATGGCGCGTGCACAATACCAGAAGCCTTCAGGCAGGACCGGGTTTGAATCGAGATCGGCAAGCGCAAGTTGATATGTATCCTCGACATTCGAGGAGTCGATCTTCAAGGCGCGCCCCAGCCATTCCCTGGCCTGCGAGTAGTTTTTCTGCTGGACCGCGCAGTAGCCTTCCGCGCCGGTAAAAATATCGTTGAGCAGTTTGCTCAGGGTTACGTAGTCGGCCTCGGACATGTCCGCCGGCTGACGCCACATGGGGACCGCGAGCATCCCTCCGGATGCATCCACACACATTTCGTTGAGTGCATCCGTATCGCCCTTTTCCGCGTTGACGCGATCAAGCGAAACCACAATGCCCAGCGCACGAATGTTGCCGGAGTCGGCTTCGAGCAGCCGCTTGGCGACCCGCATCACCTGCTTCGAATCGCCTGCCGCCTGCCACGCTGCCATCTCCTCTTCGAGCGCATCGGTCAGGATCACGCTTTGGGGGTACTGCTGAATGAAGGCTTCAAGCGCTTCGGCTCGCGCAGTCGCGTCCGGGGTATTGACGGCCGCCGTGTAGGCGCTGGATTCAGCTGGGTCCTGGATTGTTTTTCGGTCTGAAGGGGGCTGTTGCGCGTGAGCGGCCGCGGCGAAAAGGCCGAACGCGAAAAGCCAGCCGAGAGTCTGAGGGCTGCGCAGGCGATGCACAAAGGAAGCGTAGCACAAGCGAGGCGCTCGGCTGGAAGCTTCAGACGGCGCCTTTCCTGGTGAATCCGGCTCAGCTTTTTCGTCCAGCTTTCCGCGGCGCGAGTTTCTCGCCAGCCCAATTCTTTTTGACCAGGTCCGCGATTGAATCGATAACACGCTTGAGTTCGCCGGTCGTCCGGTTGTTCAGTCGGGCTTCGAACACTTCGAGCACAGCGTTGAAGTACCAAAGCTGCTGGTCGGGGCCGCGCTTGAACCGCTCCCAGACCGCAGGGCCGATCTCCTTCAGATCGTCGAGGATGGATTTTGCGTTGTACAGCTTGTCGGCGGCGGAAATGACGAGCACGTCTTCGGGCTCCGTGCGCAGGCGCGCGAGATAGGCGTTCTTGCGCTGCTCCCAGCCTTCTTTCCTGTTGTGGTCCTCGGCGAGGGTATCGGAGAGGCCTTCCACCATGCGCGCGACGTTGGGGCCGAATTGTTTTTCTACATCGTCGAGGCGCGGCTTGCCGCCGTGGTCCTCAACCGTGTCGTGCAAGACAGCGGCGATCACCATGTCTTCGGTCACGGGAACTGCGCCGCCTGCCTCGCTCATGACAAGTGACGCGACGCCGAGAAGGTGCGCCATGAATGGGATCTGCGTCCCTTTGCGAGTTTCCGTGTGCAGGATGCGCGCGTAGTCGACGGCGCGGGTAAAGCGGTCAGAGAGGATGAGGGGTTCGGTGGGGTTTGTCATCTTTTAGTTTCTCACAGCCCCAGCTTCTTCCACATCGCATCCACCTTCGCCTTGGTCGCGCGGTCCATCTCGATCATTGCTGGCCAGGGGCGCGTGAAGCCTTCGGCCTTCCATTTGCGCGTGGCATCGATGCCCATCTTCGATCCGTAGTTGGGCAAACGCGACGAGTGGTCGAGCGAATCGATGGGGCCGAGCGTGAACTGAATGTCGCGCTCGGGGTCGATGTTGTTGGCCACGCGCAAAACCACTTCGGGAATGTTCTGCACATCGCAATCTTCATCCACAACGATGATGCACTTCGTGAACATGGCCTGGCCGAGCGACCAGATCGCATTCATCACTTTGCGCGCCTGGCCCGCGTAGCTCTTTTTGATCGACACGATCATCAGGTTGTGGAAGACCGCCTCGACCGGCAGATGAATATCGACCAGCTCGGGGATGGTCATCTTCATCGCCGGCAAGAAGATACGCTCGACGGCTTTGCCCATCCACGCGTCCTCCATGGGCGGCTTGCCCACGATGGTCGCGGCGTAGATAGGATCTTTGCGATGCGTGATGCAGGTGACATGGAAGACGGGATACTCATCTTCGAGCGTGTAAAACCCCGTGTGGTCGCCGAAGGGACCCTCGGGGCGCAGCTCGCCTAATTCCACGTAACCCTCGAGAACGATCTCTGCATGCGCAGGCACTTCAAGATCGACGGTTTCGCACTTGACGATTTCGACGGGCTTGCCACGCAGGAATCCTGCAATCAGAAACTCTTCAACCTCGGGCGGGGCCGGCACGACCGCGGCGAACGTCGTTGCCGGATCGGTGCCAATGGCCACGGCCACCTCAAGCCTCGAGCCCTTCAACGCGCCGACTGAGATTGGCGGCGTGCCGGCCAGCGCGCCATCGGGAATCGTCGCAGA
>JASHSG010000257.1 GCA_030040935.1 Acidobacteriaceae bacterium
CCAATGAAATCGACGGCGCCGCTGTCATTCCGCGCGAAAGGCAACTGTCACCTAATGGAGCGCAGACTGCGACGAGGCCTAGGATCAGGTATTGGCGCGGCGAAAGTGAGTGATGCACCATCGATGGCAGATCAATCCACAAGTAAGTCGAAGCCCTTCAACTCTAAACGGCCGGAACCCGTCCGACGCCGCGCAAAACAAATCGCGGGCGGCATTTGCGACGCCCACGATGTTCGGAGCCGTTGATTGCTTATGCGCCCGCGCCAACCGGGGTTGAAGGCGTGGCTTGCTGGCTGCGCGCCACCTTGACCATCTTATTACGCTGTGCGCGCAGCTTCAGGAACGACTTTGCCTCGACGTAGAGCCGTGGCAGGTCGCGATTCACGATCGCCTTCCACACCACACGGAAGGCGGCCTTAGGACGGAAGTAGTATTCGTCGTAAAAACGGTGCACCATCTCCAGCACATAATCCGTGGGCAGGCCAGGGTACTCGATGTGCGCCATCTGGTGTCCGCCGCCATCCTGCATGTTGTTGTTGGTGATGAACCCGTTTTGTGCGGCGTATTCGTAGAACTCCGTGCCCGGATAAGCGTGCGCGATCGAAACCTGAATGGTTTCGACGTCCAGCGACTTGGCAAAGTTGATCGTATTCCGGATGGACTCCTTCGTCTCGCCGGGAAGACCGAGGATGAAGTCGCCGTGAATAGTGAGCCCGAGGTCGTGGCAGTCTTTGGCGAAAGCCCGAGCGCGCTCGACGGTTGCACCCTTCTTGATGTTCTTGAGGATCTGCGGATCGCCCGACTCGAAGCCCACGATCAGCAGCCGGCAACCTGCCTCCCGCATGGCCTTCAGAGTTTCGCGGTCGGTGGTGACGCGCGAAGTGCAGCTCCAGGTCAGGCCGAGTGGTTTCAGCTTTTCGCAGAGCTCAACTGTGCGCTGCTTCTGAATATTGAAAGTGTCGTCGTCGAAAAAGAATTCCTTCACTTCGGGGAAGTTCTTCTTCGCCCAAGTCATCTCGGCGGCAACATCTTCAGCTGAGCGCTTGCGCCACGCATGACCGCTCAGGGTCTGCGGCCACAGGCAGAAGGTGCACTGCGCCGGGCAGCCGCGCGTCGAGTAAAGCGCGATGTAAGGATGCAGAAGGAAGGGGACGTTGTAGCGCGTCACATCGAGGTCGCGCTTGTAAATCTTTGTAGCCCACGGCATCGCGTCCAGGTCTTCGATCTGCGCGCGATCGGGATTGTGAATGATCTGCCCGTTCTTCTTGTAGCTAATGCCAAGAATTTCGTTGACCGGTTTACCCTGCGCGAACTCCACAACCGAGTAATCGAATTCGCGTCTGCAGATGAAATCAAGCGCTGCGCACTCATTGAGCGCGCGGTCCGGGTCAGTTGTCACCGGCGGACCCACAAACGCGATTCTGAGAGACGGATTAGCCGCCTTGATCGCCTCAGCCAGACGTTGATCTCCCTCCCATCCGACGGTCGATGTAAATAGCACAAGGAACTCGTAGTCCTTGCAGATGTTGATTGTTTCCTCGGCGGATACATGGTGGGGCGGCGCATCGAGCAGCCGCGAACCCTCAAGCAGGCCAGCGGGATAGGTAAGCCAGACTGGGTACCAATAGGACTCGATCTCACGGGTCGCTGGCCAGCGCGAACTGGCACCGCCATCGAAATTCTCGAACGAAGGGGGATTCAGGAAGAGTGTTTTCAGGGGCATCGGCATCTTCTTCATTCTATCATTCGGTCTGTTTTATTAGACGCGATTGCTCGCCATCGCGAGATCTGGGACGCGCACCAAAACGTCTCTTTGATCGTGCCCATAACTCTTGCAGAATCAAAGCGTACTTCCGGATTGTGCTCGCATTCGGGGCGTTTTCGAGGGGGGTTGCTCCTGGGGTACCCGCTCTCAACTACCTGGCGTGGAGCTCATCAAGCCAGTCCTGCATGTGGCCCAGGGCACGCAGCAGGTCGAGCCGCGCCTTGCTCAGGTCGAGCCCGGAGTCGAGCGCATCAACGTACTTCTGGCGCTCGTCGATACGGGCCCGTTGCTCGGCTGTGGGCGATAGCTGCGGCGGCGCCCCGGGCGTGCCGGTGGCGCCATTGCCAACTTCCAGTTGTGCAACGACACTTTTCAACTGCTCTTCGGCAATCTGCTGTTTCAGATTCGCCACTTCCTCCTGCGCATCGAGCTCTCGCAAGCTCGCGGTAAGTTGGCTGATCTGAATGTCGTTTTGTTGCTCGGCCTGCTCGGATTCGACCCTCGCGCGGAGGGCGTCGGCGGCAGATTCCTTTTCCTTAGCGTGGAGAAACATGTTGAAGACCGGAACCTTGATGGAGAACCCCGCGCTGAAGTTGTTTGCGGGAAGGTTTTGTTTGTAGTAGGCGTTAATGTCATTCAACAGCGTCGTGTTGCGGTTGTATTGCGCGCCAAACGCAACTTCAGGCAGCAGCCACAAATGCTCCTGGTCGGCTTTGGCGATAAGGGCTTTTGATCTCGCCTGCGCAGCCGCCGCGTCCAGAGCCGGCGTCGAGATCTGTGATTCACCCGCAGAAACAGCGGGGATCTCGGGAATGCTCGAGTGATTGGTCACGATGGAGCCGGCAGGCAGGCCAGTGAGCGTCGAAAGCTGCTCGGCCAACGTTGCCGTGCGAGTTTCCAGGTGCAAGCGGCTCAGCTTGAGCTGCGCCGCCGTCAGTTTTGCTTGCAGCAGTGAGCTGAGGGGATCGACGCCGGCGTCGGTGCGCTGCTGTTCGATCTCCACCAGCCGTTCCGCATCCTCCTCCTGCTCGTGAACAGCTTCGAGCTCGCTGTTCACCGTGTCCATCTCGATATAGGCCGTGGAAGCGTCGAGCGCGACCTGCTCCTTAATGTCCTTGAGTGCGAGTTGCGCCGACTGAAGGCCAGCACGCGCCGCCTGAATGTAACGAATCTGCGGCATGCTGAAAACCATGGCCTGCGCGCTGCCTTCCCAGATTGTCGGCAAAGAGCCGGTAAAGCCGATCTCGGGGAAAGCCGGCAGCCCAGAACCAAATGAGATGGACGGGACAAACGCATCCTCGCTTTGCGAGAACAGCGAAGCCGCCTTCTGCACATCGGCCTGCGCCAGGTGAACTGTGGCGCTGTTTTTCTGCGCCAGCTCTACGACCGAGGTCAGCGAGACCTGCGCGGGCATGGGAGCAGACGCCAGGCCAAACGCCAGGGCGGCCACCGCCGGCGCTCCCACCAGCCGTGTCACGCGCTCGCCGGGCTGAAGTGCCAGCGCGATGATCCTCAGCGGTCCTTGTTGAAGCATCAAGCGCGTCTCTCGCATGAACGATTCAAGCCTGGGACGGGTTGAACTCTTTTGCCAACTGCGCGGCAATCGCCAAATCTGCCGCAGCGCCCGCGGCGTCGCCGAGCTGCTGCTTTAGGCGCGAAAGCCAAATGTGAGCCACGAACGCCGGTGCCTGCTCGTTCAACGACGAGCTGGAAAGATAATTCTCGAGCATCTGCGCCGCAAGCGACGGATTCCGCTTGGCCGAAATCAGCACACCCGCGCCGTCATAAAGTGCGTAGCTTGCATTCTTATCCTTTGCCGCCGCAGCAATGCAGCTTTGAATGGCCGAGTCCAAATCGGTCCAATCCTGGCGGCTACGATAAAAGTTGGCCAGGACACTCCAATAGTCAGCCGGCTCTTGAGCCACGGCCACGGCCTCCTTATAGGAGTTTTCGGCGGTGGTGTAATCCTTTGCCTGCATCGCGATGTCGCCGCGCAATTGCTGAGCTCTGGCCGAGTCAACCTTGTCGAGTTCAGAAGCGATCGCCTGGGCCTTGTCCGTTCCGCCGCCCGCGATGCCCGGAGCCCGTGCATAATAATCGCCGAGATCCGACAAAGCCGGGCCATTTTCAGGGTTCAGCTTGACCGCGGTTTGCATTGCGGACAAAGAGTGTTTAGCAATTCCGTATGCGGAAAGAAAACTAGCGTGGCTGGCTTGCTGACCCAATGCCCGACCCAGCCACATGGAATCATCCGAATTATCTTTGTCGAGATTGACTGCCTGCTGGCACTCTGCAACGGCCTGCGACCATTGCTGGAGCATATATCGCACACGGCACAGAAGGTTCTGCGCTTCTGCGGCCCCATCGCCTGTGGTCGACAGAGGAGCCAGCAGCGCAATGGCTTGGTCTGCCTGGCCGTCCTGAAGTTCGGTATTCGCCTGGTTCAGCGTCGTCGGAGAGATTTGCGCGTAGCTCAGATTCGCCGGCCACAGAAGGCATGCCAGTGCGGATACGAAGACTCCCGCCGGTAAACGCATCACTGTTGTTCCTTGATCGGGACACCCTCCTGCAATGGCTGCCCGTTGGTTGTGCCAATCGCGACCATGTCGCCGTCTTCGAGCCCGGAAACAATCGGAACCTGGGTTAGATTCGGCGATCCGATCGTGATCGCCACTCGCACCAACTCGCCGTTCTCGACCCTGAATGCGAAGTATTTTCCGTTTTGCTGGTGAAGCGCCTCCCGCGGCATGCTGAGTGTGTCGGGCAGGCTGGATGTCGTCACCGTAAGAGTGACATTTGTGTCCGGCAGAAGTCCGTCCGGTGAATCATCGAAATCGATCAGGGCCTCTCCGACGTTGCGCGTAGTGTAAGTCACCACATCAGACGGGAGGCGCGCCACGTGTCCATGCCATTCGCTGCCTGGCTTGGCATCCCAGCGAATCACAACGTTTTGTCCAATTGCCAGTCGTCCCAGGTCAGGCTCATCAAAGTAGCCTCGAACCCGTTCATGGCGCAGATCGGCAATCTGGAGCAGCAGGTTGCCCGCCGCGGAGAACTCCAAAGCTGCCGCATCCATGCTGTAAATGGTGCCCGCGATTGGCGCGCGAATCACGGTCTCGGATTCGACGCGCTGCGCAGCTGCCAAAGCCGCTTGCGCATCGGCCAGCGTCGCCTCGGCGCGCATCACATCGCTCGGGGAGTAACGATGATGCGCGCTCTGCTCAGCCGTGTTCAGGCTTGCTTGTGTCGTTTCCAGCCGAGCCCGCGCCGCAACGATTTCGCCGGGAGCGGCTGCGCCGGTCGCAGCCAGTTTTTCGAGCGCGTCCAGATCTTGTTGGGCCTGATCGCGCGTCAATCGGTCTTGCGCGATTTCACCCGCTGAGGCCTGCCGTTCCGCCTGGGTCCCATTGTTCTTCACTGCATCCAGAGCAGCACGCGCTGAACTCACCGCGCTTTCAGCGCTTGCCACCTGGGCTCTGGCTGCCACATCATCCAGCGTGACCAGCACTTTGCCCGCAGGAACCGTGTCGCCTTCCTGTGCGTACACGGCCTTTACAGTCGTCGCAATTGGACTGTAAAACGGATAGTTCTGGATGGGCTCGACTCGCCCATTTGTGCTGATCGTGTTGACCAGCATTGCGTGCTCTACCCGCGCCACGCGCACCGGTAGGCGTTCGCGCAGGAAATATCGCGCCGTGAAAAATACGGCAAGCAGAATTAGGACTGCAACGGTCCAAAGCCACCAGCGGCTCATTTGCGATCTTGCTTCAACCATGCATTTAACCAGAGCTAGTATATAAGACTCATAATCATGGGATAAGGAGCAGGAAAATGCGTCGAGAGACCGATCGCAGCCGCGCGTTCCGGCCCGTACAATAACCGTATGACGCGAAGACCGAGATACACCGACGATCACGCCAGAGCGGGGCTCGATTTTGCTTTCCCCGCTATCGAGACTTGGCGGAATCAGTTTCCGGGTTACGAGATTCAGATTGAAGATCCGGAGATGACCTCGGTGTGTCCTCGGACGGGCCTGCCGGACTTCGGCATGCTGACCATTCGCTACATGCCGCGCAATCGGTGCCTCGAGCTGAAATCGCTCAAGGAGTATCTCTTCAGCTACCGCAACCTCGGCATCTTTCAGGAGAACATCGTGAACCAGGTGCTGGAAGACATCGTGAAGGCATGCAGGCCGGTTTGGGCGGTGGTGAAGGGCGAATTCCGTCCGCGCGGCGGAATCGGGACCACCGTAGAAGCGCGCTGGCCGCGGCCATCTGCATAGAGATCGGCGTTCGTTTGCGGGCTGCGTTCCTCCATGTTATTTGTGAACTCATTCTTGTCACTCGTTCCCTCCGGAGGATCTTGCCAGAATTGACTCAATCGGCGCGCCCCCGCACCGGCCCTGCCATGGCTACGGTTGTGTTGCTTGTGGCCCTCAATCTGCTCAATTACATCGATCGCTACATTCTCGCCGGCGAGGTCTTGCCCATCAAGAGCGAGTTTCACGCGAGCGACCAGCAGATGGGCGCGCTGGCAACGGCCTTCTTCGTCTTCTACATGGTTGCCGCGCCCCTCACCGGTTGGTTGGGCGATCGCTACCGGCGCCAGCCGCTGATCATCACTGGCGCGACCCTGTGGAGCGCGGCCACGCTTGCGGCTCTCTGGATTCATAGCTACTCCACTCTCTATTTGCGCCAGGCGCTGGTCGGAATCGGCGAGGCGACATTCGGCATCTTTGCTCCTGCGGTGCTCTCGGATTTCTATCCTGAACGCGATCGCAACCGCATTCTCTCTGTGTTCTATGTCGCGATTCCAGTGGGAGCCGCGTTTGGTTATCTTGCGGGCGGGCAGATCGGCTCGCACTGGGGCTGGCGTGCGCCGTTTTTCGTCTGCGCGCTGCCGGGGTTTCTGGTCGCGGCTCTCTACGGCTGGATCGGGCGCGAACCCGCGCGCGGCGCGAGCGATCAGGTGAGGCCGGATCTGAATCGCAGCACTGTGAAGGGGATCTTCACAAACCCTGCGTTCCTAACGGCGACCTTCGGCCTCGCGACGCTGACCTTCGCCATGGGCGGAATCTCCTGGTGGGTGCCGGAGTTTCTGCGCCGCTTTGCCGGCATGTCAATGCAGGCGGCAAGCCTGACCGTGGGCGCAACCACTGTCGTTGACGGGATCGTCGCCACCCTCGTCGGCGGATGGATTGCGCACCTATGGCTGCGCACGAATCATCGCGCGCTTTACCTCATGTCGGCTTGGAGCGTGGCGCTGACGCTGCCGTGGGGCGTGATGCTTTTCTTTGGCCCGCATCAATGGGCCGTGCCCTCGTTGTTTGCAGCCGAGTTCTTTCTCTTCCTCAATACCGGCCCGCTGAACGCGGCGATCGTCAATTCGGTCTCGGCGCCGGTTCGGGCGACCGCAATTTCGATCAACCTTTTCTGCATTCACTTCTTCGGCGACACGTTTTCTCCGCAAATCATCGGCGCCATCAGCGACCGTTCAAACCTGAGCATCGGCCTGGGCGCAACGCTCGTCTTCTTGCTGATTTCGTGCACGATTCTCTTCAGCGGCGCACGGTTCGCGCCGGTTCTCGAAAAAAGCCAGTGAGTTTGAAACAGGGAAGCGGTTGCCGGTCGCGCGCATTCGGGTGATGGAAAAGCCTCGCTTACATCTTTATTTCCTCTCTTCCCGGTCCTTCGTGTTCATAAACGCGCGGCGGCCACCCTGCGAGCGCAGATTGGGATCGTTGACGGCTGGCCGTTCCTCATCGGCGGAGAAGCCGCGCGCAAGCAGCGGGTTGGGCTTGAACTTGGGTGGACCGCCGTAGAACTGGCGGACGTGGCTCAGAACCATACCCGAGCGGCCGCGCATCGGCTGCACGATGCCGCGAATCTCCACTTCGGCGTCGCGGTATTTCTTCAGTTCGCCCACGTCTCCGCGATCCTCCGGCAGGCTCACAATGGTGAATCGGCATTGGTCGTCCGGAGTTTGGGGAGAACAGACATCGAGGAAGCGCGTGCCATCTGGAAGTTCCACGATTTCATAGATATGCGCTGTAACACAGATGTCTTTGTTGAGCTTTTGCGCAGCTTGATCCACAGGGACGCACGGCCTCGGTTTGCCGGCGACAGCGACGACCGGCGCGAAGAAAATGATGGCCGCGAACGGGGTGGCCCGGCTCAGGCGCATCGTGGTCTCCGTGAGTCGGAGACAGGTTAGCTCGGATGCGCTGTCAAGTCAGTGATGGTCATCGCAGCACAGAGCCGTGCGCAGGTTCGTGGGAGGTCAAGAGCCCGAAAAGCAACTGCAGATCGTTCGGTCGCAACTGCGACCTCAGGATGACAAGCCAGTTTCAGTGGAATGTAGACGTCAGCGCGCGCCCACCAGCTCGCCGGCCTTGGCGCTCTGGCCATAGTGGGATTCGACGTAGTGGTCGAGGATCTGCTTGAACTCGGCCACAATGGTGTCGCCGCGCAAGGTCGTCGAGAGCTTGCCGTCGATGTAGACGGGAGCGACGGGATCCTCGAAGGTGCCAGGCAGGCTGATGCCGAGATTGGCGTGCTTCGATTCGCCGGGGCCGTTCACGACGCAGCCCATCACGGCGAGCTTCAGTTCTTCGACGCCCGGATACTGCTTGCGCCACTCCGGCATCTGCGTGCGCAGGTAGCTCTGAATCTGCTCGGCGAGC
>JASHSG010000027.1 GCA_030040935.1 Acidobacteriaceae bacterium
GTTTCCTCTTGTAGATAGAGGGGTAAACGCTCATACCAACGTTGCCGCGTGCCAGCGTGCAAACCTGTCGGTTCCTTCCGGCACTGGCAGCCGGCTGCTACTTCTGGATCGACCTGCAGCGGCAGGTTTTCCCTAAATCGACCGCGATTTCAACCACCCATTGAGTGGGCGCTGTTTTTCTGCCCCGGCTAAAATCAGACTAGCCATGTCGGAATTCACCCACCTGCATCTGCATACGGAATACTCGCTGCTGGACGGGGCGTGCGACGTGTCGAAGCTCGTCGATCGCGTGGCGGCGCTGGGACAGAAGTCCGTCGCCATGACGGACCACGGAAACATTTACGGCGCGGTGCACTTTTTCGATGCGGCCAAGGAGAAAGGAATCAAGCCGATCCTGGGGTGCGAACTCTATGTGTGCAAGGCCGATGACCATCGCACGGAGACGACCAAGGACGAGTACAACCATCTTCTGGTGCTGGCCGAAAACGAAGAGGGGTACCAGAACCTGATCCGGCTGACGTCGGAAGCGAGCCTGCACGGCTTTTACAGGCGGCCGCGGGTGAGCAAGAAGTATCTGGCGGAACATGCGAAGGGGTTGATCTGCCTGTCGGGATGCCTGAGCGGCGAGCTGTGCGAAGCGCTGAGCGACCAGAAGGTCGACGCCGCTGAACGCTATCTGAAGGCCAAAGCGGTGGCGCAGCAATACGAAGACATGTTCGGCAAAGGGAATTTTTTTCTGGAGATCCAGGACCAGGGATTGGAAGAAGAGAGAAAGATTCGCGCGGATTTCGACCGGCTGGAGCGGGAGCTGGGGATTCCGCTGGTAGCGACCAACGACTCGCACTACCTGTGCGGCGAGGACTCGCACGCGCACGACGTGATGCTGTGCGTGCAGACGGGATCGAAGATTCACGAGGCGAATCGATTCAAATTCGACAGCGACCAGTTTTTTGTGAAGAGCGCGGACGAGATGGCGCGCGTTTTCAAGGATTCCCCGGCGGCGGTGGCGCGGACGATGGAGATTGCCGAGCGCTGCAACTTCAAGCTGCACAAGGTGGACAGCCCGTTCCCGGACTTTGCCGTGCCGGAGGGGCATACGGCCAACAGCTACTTCGAGGAGGTTTGCCGCAAGGGACTCCAGAGGAGGATGGAGACGGCGGTGCGGCAACTGGAATTGCGCGGAGTGAGGCGCGCGAGTCCCGACGAATACCAGGCTCGGCTCGACTTCGAAATCGACATCATCAAGCGGATGAATTACGCGGGATACTTTCTGATCGTGTGGGACTTCATCAAATATGCGCGCGACCACGGGATTCCCGTGGGGCCGGGGCGCGGATCGGCGACCGGCTCGCTGGTGGCCTACGCGATGGAGATCACCAATATCGACCCGCTGCAGAATGTGCTGCTCTTCGAGCGCTTTCTGAACCCGGAACGCGTGACCATGCCGGATATCGACGTGGATTTCTGCATGAACCGGCGCGGCGAGGTGATCGATTATGTGACGCAGAAGTACGGGCGCGAACAGGTGGCGCAGATCATCACGTTCAACACCATGGCCGCGAAGGCGGCGATCAAGGATTGCGGACGCGCGCTCGATATGCCTTACGGCGACGTGGACCGGATCGCGAAGCTGGTGCCGGCAACAATCGGCGTGACGCTGGACCAGGCGCTGAAGGACTCGCCCGATCTGCGCAAGGCCTACGACAACGACAAACAGGTGCGCGAGCTGATCGACACAGCGAAAAAGCTGGAGGGACTGGTGCGCGGGGCGGGCGTGCATGCGTCGGCGGTGGTGATTGCGCCGCGGCCGCTGACGGAGCTGGTGCCGCTGAACCGGACCAAGAACGACGAAGTAGTGACGGCCTACGACATGAAAGCCGTGGAAAAGATGGGCCTGCTGAAGATGGACTTTCTGGGCCTGACCACGCTGACGGTAATTACCGACTGCCTGAAGCTGATCGAGCAGACGCGCGGAGAAAAGCTGGACATCGATCTGGCGCCGATGGACGATCCGGAGACGTTCAAGCGGGTGTTTCACACGGCGCTGACGTCGGGGGTGTTTCAGTTTGAGTCGGGCGGGATGCGCGACGTGCTGCGGCGCTACAAGCCGGACACGGTGGAGGATCTGACGGCGCTGAACGCGCTCTACAGGCCGGGACCGATGGACATGATCGACGATTTTGTCGAGCGCAAATGGGGACGGCGCAAGGTGGAGTTTCTGCTGCCGGAGCTCGAAGCGATTCTTAAAGATTCACTGGGCGTGATTGTTTATCAGGAACAGGTGATGCGGATTGCCAATGTGCTGGCGAGCTATTCGCTGGGCGAGGCCGACCTGCTGAGGCGCGCGATGGGGAAGAAAGATCCCAAGGCGATGGCGGAGCAGCGGGATCGCTTCATGAACGGCGCGGTGAAGCTGGGGCATCCGAAGGCCGCAGTGGAAGAAATCTTCGAGCAAATGGCGAAGTTCTCGGGCTACGGGTTCAACAAATCGCATTCGGCGGCGTATGCGCTGGTGGCCTACCAGACGGCATATTTGAAGACGCATTACCCGGTGGAGTTCATGGCGGCGCTGCTGACGTCGGAAACGTCGAAGCCCGACAGCGTGGTGAAGTACATCAGCGAGTGCCGCGAGATGGGCATTCGCGTGGAGCCGCCCGACGTGCAGGTGAGCGGCGCGCAGTTCACGCCTCACGGAGACGGGATTCGATTTGGACTCGCGGCAGTGAAAAACGCCGGCGGCAATGCGATCGAGTCGATTTTGAAGGCGCGCGCGGAAGCCGGCGGGCGATTCAGAAGTTTCTGGGAGTTTTGCGAGAAGGTCGATTTGCGGCTGATGAACAAGCGCGTGATTGAATCGCTGATCAAGGCGGGCGCGATGGATTCGCTGGGGACGCGCGGGCAGCTGATGGCGGCCGTGGACAAGGCCATAGAGCGGGCGCAGAAGGCGCAGCGGGATCGGGAGCAAGGACAGAGCGGATTGTTCGGGCTGTTTGACGACACGCCGGCGCGCGGACGCGAAGCCGACGCGCTGCCGGCCGCGGCCGATTGGGAAGAGAGCGAGCGGCTGTCCAATGAAAAGGAAGTGCTGGGATTTTTCGTGTCGGGTCATCCGCTGGACAAGTACGCCGAAAAGCTGCGCAACCTGACGGGTGTCATCACGGTAGCCGAAGCGCTGGAGCGAAAGCCGCCGGAGCGGCGCTGGGGCGGGCAAGCGGACATGGCAGACGAGATCCAAGTGGCTGGAATCATTCATGGGCTGCGCGTGCAGAAGAGCCGGCGCGATCAACGGCTCTATGCGCAGGCGGCGCTGGAGGACGCGACGGGCAAGATCGAGCTGATCTGCTTTGCGCGCGACTACGAGCGGCTGAGCGCGCAGATGAAGATCGAGGCGCCGGTGCTGGTTCGGGGACAACTGATGGGCGAGGAGGATGCGGCACCCAAGATCGCGGTGAGCCAGGTGCAGGCGCTCGAAGGGGTTGAGGTAAAGCTGCCCGGCGGGGTGAGGATCCGGATCAATCTCGATGGCGCGAGCGAAGATGTGCTGGCGCAATTGAAGAGCGCCGCCGAGTCCGCGCCAGGGCCCGGAAAAGTGATGCTGCAGCTCGAAAAGAAGGGCGAGTACGCGGTAATCCTGGAGCCAGAAGGCATGAGCGTGGCGGCAGACCGCGGATGGGTGGAGCGGGTGGAAGAGCTGGCCGGCAAAGGGTCAGTGCAGGCGGTGGGGTAAAGGCGGAGTTCGCGAAACAGCGGCTGGCTCTCGGCCGGCAGTTCCCCGGGCCATGATCGGCGCTACCTAAGTGTCATTCATGAGCCGCATTGGCCGCGCTAGAATGATCGACATGCAAATCAGGAAGGCCGTGATTACTGCGGCGGGTAAGAACCAGCGCAACCTGCCCATGCAGACTTTGTTTGACCACGAGGGCGTGGAGCGATCGGTGCTCAGCCTGGTGGTGCGGGAAGCGGTGCGGGCGGGCATTACCGACGTGTGCATCGTGGTGTGGCCGGGCGATGAAGAGCCGTATGCGCGTCTGCTGGCCGACGACGGCGCGCGGCTCACGTTCGTGGCGCAAAGGGAGGCCCGGGGCTATGCCCATGCGGTGTTCAGCTCGAGGAGCTTTGTAAAGGACGAGCCGTTTCTGCACTTCGTTGGCGATCATATCTATGTTGGCCGGGAAGCGAGCGGCAGCGCAAAGAGCCTGGTTGAAGCCGCCGCGGAGGAAGGCTGCGCGATCTCAGCAGTGCAGTTGACGCGGGAGAGCCTGCTTCCGTTTTACGGAACCGTTGGAGGGCAGCCAGTGCCGGGCAAGCCGGGGCTGTACCGCGTGGAGACGGTGCGCGAGAAGCCGACGCCGACCGAAGCCGAACAACACCTGATCGTTCCCGGCCTGCGCAGCGGGCAGTATCTGTGCTTCTACGGAATGCACGTCCTTACGCCGGCGATTTTTGAGATTCTTTCCGGCTTGCTGGGCGCAGCGGCGGGACGGGTGAGCCTTTCAGCGGCTCTGTCTGTGCTGGCCGAGCGCGAGCAGTATCTGGCGATGATCCAGGCCGGGCAGCGATTCGATGTAGGCGTGAAGTATGGATTGTTTACCGCACAGCTGGCTCTGGCGCTGAGCGGGCAGGATCGCGAGAATGTGCTGGCTCAACTGGTCAACGTTCTGGCCGCGCGCGAGATGCAATCCGCGAAGGGAGACGGCGCGTGAGCGGGCTCTGGACGATTATCACCGCGACGGACGCCGAAATTCGCAATCGCTCCCTTGATGATTTTTGCCGAACGGCCGCGACGGAACAACTGCTGGCCGAAGTGAGGGAGCTCGAGGAACTCAGACATTCAAGCGAAAACCTCTACGAGCGCGTGCGTGCGCTCCTGTTTCTTTACGCCATCCATCGCTTTCATTTGCCGACGCGAAAGGACGCGCTCTGCGGCGGCAAGGCGCTGATACCCTTCGAAGGATATGAAAGGTTTCTGAGCAGGCGGTTTGAAGAGGCGATCGGCATCTTTCTCGGCGCACAGAAGCAGGGAGGACCGAGCGACGGTCTTTGGAGCGCGCTGGCCGCGGCGTATCGGGGGCTGGCGTTTCAGACGCTCGCCGACCAGGTGCGGCGAAGCGTGCGGTCGGTGCGGGGCAATCAATGGATGTTTCGCTCCGGTCACCCGGCCGATTATGCGCTGCGCCTGCGGCCGGAGCTGGTGAAGCGGGCGAACGGCGATCCGTATCCGATTCTGCACGAGGCGACGCCGGTGCGCATGGACCTGAGCCACAGCGGCTGGAGCGACATTTTTTTTCTGGGCATGGACCTGCCGGAGATGGCGCGGGTTGTGAATGTTTCGATCGACCTGTCAATTCATGGAGGGAATGCGCAGGCGGCGAAGCCTCCGGTTGAGACCTATCTGCGCGTGATCGACCGGCCGGTGATCCGGCTGGTGAGCGTCGATCTGGACGCCGCGGCGGAGATCAGCGACCTGCAGGAACTATTCGACTTCGGGCGCGATTATCTGGGATTGCTGAAGGCAGCGGTGATCGCATCGGGCATGGTGCCGCCGGGAATGGAAGGCTCGGGGCAGCCGCTGGCGCCGCTTCTGGCGGAGTTGACCGAGCACGAAGGGATGGGCATCGAGATCGTCAGCCGGGTGAACAGCATTCCCAAGGGATCGCGACTGGCGGTATCGACCACGCTGCTGGCGTCGCTGATCGCAGTGTCGATGCGCGCCACGGGACAAGCGAGATCGCTGACGGGGCCGCTGGAGGAAGAGGAGCGGCGGGTGGTGGCGGCGCGGGCGATTCTGGGCGAGTGGCTAGGCGGATCGGGCGGAGGGTGGCAGGATTCCGGAGGCGTTTGGCCGGGGATCAAGCTGATTGAGGGCGTGGCGGCGGCCGAGGGCGATCCGGAGTTCGGAGTGAGCCGCGGCAGGCTGCTGCCGAATCACCGGATTCTGAGCGAGGCGGAAGTGACCGCCGAGGCGAGGCGCCGGCTGCGGGAGAGCCTGGTGCTGGTGCACGGCGGCATGGCGCAGGATGTGGGACCGATCCTGGAGATGGTGGCGGAAAGATATTTGCTGCGGTCGGGCGCGGAGTGGGCGGCGCGGCAGACGGCGTCGAAGATCCTGGACGAAATCATTGCGGATTTGCGCACCGGAGATGTGCGCGCGATCGGCGGGGCCACGCAGCGCAACTTCGATGGGCCGATCCAGACCATCATTCCGTGGGCGAGCAATCTGTATACGGAGACGCTGATCCGCGAAGTGCGCGCGGAGTTTGGCGAGGCGTTCTGGGGATTCTGGATGCTGGGCGGAATGTCGGGCGGAGGGATGGGATTCATCTTCGATCCCCGACGCAAGCCCGAAGCGCAGGAGCGGCTGGGCGCGCTGATGGCCGAGGCGAGCAAAAGACTGGCCAGCGGAGTGGCGTTCGCGATGAAGCCGGTGGTTTATGACTTTTCAATCAATGAGCGCGGGACGTTTGCCGAACTGAAGACGGGCAACGACGCCATTTTGCCCGACGGCTACTACAACATTGTGCTGCCCGCCCTGTTGCGCAAGGACCAGCGGCTGCTGTCGGCGTGCGAGCGCGGCGACCTGGAGCGCTTCAGCGCGCGTACGCATGATGTGCCGGGCGGACGCGACCGCGCGCGCGGGCTGCTGGAGCGGCTTTTGCCGCACGCCAATGCCAAAGAGGAGCAGGGGGAGACGCTGGAGTCGCTTCTCGAAGCCAATGGATTCGATGCGGTCCAGCATGAGCGCATCCAGGCGGAGCTGCGCGCCGGCCACATTGGAATTGCGCAGAACCGGCTGCCCGGGTCGGTGCAGATCGAGGACGTGGCGGCGGAACAGCTCTACGACGCGAGGCAGGGAGTGGAGTTGAAGTATCGCAAGCTGGGTGAGGAGGCGCTGGCGGCGGGCGCAGTCGCGGTGGTCACGTTGAGCGGCGGCGCGGGCAGCCGATGGACGCACGGCGCCGGAGTGGTGAAGGCGCTGAGCCCGTTTTGCCGGCTGGGCGGAACGCATCGCACCTTCCTCGAAGTGCATCTGGCCAAGAGCCGGCGCGCGGCAAAGCGCTACGGATGCGAGGTGGCGCACGCGATCACGACAAGCTACCTGACGCAGGGGCCGATCGAGGAATGGTTGCGGCGCGAAAACGCCTATGGATACACGGGGCCACTGTATCTTTCGGCGGGGCAGAGCGTGGGGCTGCGGCTGATTCCGATGGTGCGCGACCTGCGCTTTGCGTGGGAGGATACGCCGCAGCAACTGCTGGATACGCAGGCGCAGAAGGTGCGTGAGAGCGTGCGTGCGGCGCTGGTGGCATGGGCGCAGCAATCAGGCGAGGCGGCCAGTTATACAGACAATGTTCCGCTGCAATGTTTGCATCCAGTGGGACATTGGTACGAAGTGCCGAATTTGTTTCTGAGCGGCGCGCTGGAAAAGATGCTGGAAGCCAGGCCGCAACTGCGTTATCTGATGGTGCACAACGTAGACACGGTGGGCGCCGACCTTGATCCGGGAATTCTGGGCCGACACATTTCGAGCCAGGCAGCCATGACGGCGGAGGTAGTGACGCGACGCATCGAAGACCGCGGCGGAGGCCTGGCGTCGGTGGATGGGCGGGTGCGGCTGGTGGAAGGAATGGCACTGCCATCGGAAGAGATCGAGTTTACGCTGTCCTACTACAACTCGAACACGTTCTGGATCGAGATCGACGCGCTGCTGAAGGTTTTTGGGTTGAAGCGGGGCGAGCTGCGCGATCGGGAGCGAGTGGCCGCGGCGATGCGCCTGATGGCGGCACGCATGCCCACCTACATTACGCTGAAGGACGTGAAAAAGCGCTGGGGCAAGGGACAGGAAGATATTTATCCGGTAGCGCAGTTCGAGAAGCTTTGGGGCGACATGACGGCGCTGCCGCAGCTGGCATGCGAGTACGTGATTGTGCCGCGGGTGCGCGGGCAGCAACTGAAAGAGCCGGCGCAGCTGGATGGGTGGCTGCGCGACGGGTCGGCAGAGACGGTAACGGGCTTGTGCGAGTTTGTGAATTAGTCCCGATTGCGGCGTTCGCGCTTCCCGGCCTTCACTGAAAGTCCCTGCTCCCTCGTATTTCAGCGCGCTGGCGCTTCGGACGCGGCACGAAGCACCGCGTTGTAAGCGGGCTTGGGCTGGCCGTTGCGATCGAAGAGCAGCGGGTAGCTCGTGCGGCCCTTCACCGGCCAATCATTGAGCCAGGAACCTGCATCGTTGACGCCCCAGAACGTGACCCTTTCGACGGTGCCGCGATGCTTGAGGAAAACGCGAAACAGGTCGGCGTAGCGCCTGGCCAACGCCTGCTGAACGGAATCCGGCAGTCCGTTAGCATAGGGGTTCAGCGCAGCATTTTTTTCGACGTTGAGCGTGACGTCGGCGTTGGGTTGAGGGCCAGCGGAGGGGAGCACGTCCATATCCATCTCCGTGATGGCGACCTTTATGCCCAATGCGGCAAAGGCAGAGATGGTGGCGTCCTCCTGGTCCAGAGTGGGCCAATCCATGTGGTAGTGACTCTGCAATCCGACGCAGGAGATGGGAATTCCGTCTGTGCGCAGCTTCTTGATGAGGGCAATCGCTCCGTTGCGCTTGGGCTCATTCTCAAGGTTGTAATCGTTATAGATGAGCTGGGCCTGGGGATCGGCCTCATGCGCGTACTGAAATGCCTTTTCAATGTAATCAGGGCCGATGATTTTGTACCACAGCGAGGCGCGCATGGAGCCATCCTCATTGAGCGCCTCGTTAACGACGTCCCACACCTGAATTCTTCCCTTGTAGCGGCCAACCACCGTGGAGATGTGGTCCTTCATGCGCGCGAGCAGAGCGTCGCGCCCGAGGAGATTTCCCTTGTCGTCGCGAAAGACCCAATCCGGGACTTGACTATGCCACACCAGTGTGTGGCCCACGATCAACATGTGGTACTTCTCGCCGAAGGCAACGTACTGGTCGCCGAGATCGAAGTCGTACTTTCCGGGCTGGGGATGGATGACCTCCCACTTGAGCACGTTTTCCGGCGAGATGGCGTTGAACTGGGATTCGATGAGGGCGTCGCCGCGCTGGTCCTGGCCGGTGATCTGGGCTTCGTTGACGGCAGCGCCGATAAGAAAATCGCCTTTGAAGGCTTGCTTCAACGAGGTGGGGGCGTGAGCGGTGGCCGAAGAGCATGCGGCAATCAGCACCGGTATTGCGGTCCATTGCAAACGAGACCACAGTTTTGCTGTCATCAATTCTCCTTGTCGTGACCCACACCATAGCGGTGCGGGATCAGGACGCATTTCTGGGTCGAAATCCCTTGCGACGTTCAGCAAGTTCAGTGGCGATCTTCTGATTCATTTCCTGTGAAATCGGGTAGAAGAGGAGGCAGACGGCGGCAGCGAAGAATGCCAGACCGGCATAAAGGCTGCCCGTGAGCAGAATGCCCGATTGCGCGTGCGCGGACTGGACCGGAGCCTCGGACACAAAGCCATATATGGATAAGAGCTGGCCGGCAATGAAGCCGCCGAGCGCGAGGCCAGCCCAGAGCGCGAAGACAACCGCAGCCGTGACGGTGCCGCTGGCGCGGCGACCGGTCTTCCACTCGCCGTAGTCGGCCACATCGCCCATCATCGCCCAGAGGATGGGGCCGGACAATCCGAAGGAGAACTGGCGAAGCACTTCTGTCGCGATGATGACGACCGTGGAGTGCGGGGAGATGAACCGAAGCGCGGTGCTGAAGGCGCCCGACAGGAGCATGCTGGCAATAAAGAGCTGGCGCTTGCCGACGCGGACCGACACGGAGGTGGAACAAGCCACACCGAGAAGCAGCGCGGCGAGCCCGAAGCCGTTAAACCAGGCGTAGAGCTCAACATTGCCGGCAACAAAGCGGAAGTAGGGCAGCATCACGTTGCCACGCACCAGTATGGCAGCGAAATAGAAGAGCGTGGCCAGGAAAAGCACAATCCAGGGGCGATTCCTGAAAAGATCGGAAAGATCCTGGCCGAGATCGGTCTTCTGCTGCGGGTCCGGCTGGATGCGCTCTTTGGTGGCGAGAAAGGCGACGATGAAGAAAATGATGCTGAGGATCGAGAGCAGGCCCATGGTGAGCTGATAGCCGAGCGCGTCGTTGCCGTGGCCGAAGAAACGAACCATGGGGATGGCGAGCGAGGCCACAATGAACCCGGCGGAGTTGGCAGCAATCTGGCGATAGGAGGAGATACTGGTGCGCTCATCAGGGTCCGACGTCATGACGGCTGTAAGCGAGGCGTAGGGCACGTTGTTCACGGTGTAGATGACGCGGAGCAGAATGTAGGTTGTCCAGGCATAGACGATCTTGGCGGTGGGACTGATATTGGGGGTGGTGAAGGTGAGGACGCAGATGACGCCGAAGGGCAGCGCGGTCCACAGCAGCCAAGGACGGAACTTGCCCCAGCGCGTGTTGGTGCGGTCGGCGATAACACCCATCACGGGATTGAGGCAAGCAACGCCGAGACCGACGACGAGGAAAAGGGTACCCGCCTGGGCGGCCGAAAGGCCGAAGGTGTTGGTGTAGAAGTCCAATTGCAGGGCCAACATGGCCTGGAAGACAAAGTTGGCGGCCATATCGCCGAGCGCGTAGCCCGATTTCTCTCGAAAGGAGAGCTTCTCGATCATTGATGCCTCGTTCGCCGCCGCCGCCGGCCCGCTTGCCTGACCGCAACGGCTCCCGGAATACCGTCGGGCTGTCGATCGGTTCCGTTCGTGCCGAGCTTCCGAATAGAGCAGAAAGCCTAATGCAACGGAATTGTTTCTGTCCAGAACCAAGCGGCCGAACTACAAATTCTCCGACCGCAGACCAGTGTAGCTGCTCAATGCGTCGCCGGCAACCAGAAAAGCGATTTTCCTAAGAACTAAGAAGGTGCACAGGTATTTGCGGGCAGGTGTGGATGAGGCCAATTGCGGGTCAAGCCAGACGAGGAATGCACAGATTTTGAGGCGTCAAAAAGGTCATGCGATCGTGGCGCGAGCCGAGTGGACGGAACTCCATGAATCCAGACATGGCGAGTGGTGAATCGGGACCGGACCTGGCTCATTCGGGCGTCGGTATTCCTGCGGTTTGATGAGCCGGGAAAATTACAAAAAAAAGACTTTTCAGCTTTGCACTTGCCTGCTAGGCTCTGTCTACGCGTAAACAGATCACCGCAACAGGTGATGGTTTTTCTTACTTCCCTGCCCTTCGGTTGCCAACCATTGCTGGCTCCATTCCATGAAGAACCGTCTCTGTCGAGGGATTGGAGGGGTATCGCAATGAAAGTGCCGCATCGTTTCCCAACCATGTTCGCCGCAGCCGTGCTCGTGTTCGGAGCCGGCGCGGTGTTGCGCGCCGCCGGTCCGGGCGCGGGGGGCGGGGAAATGGCGAGCGAGGGCTCGGCAGCGGGCGAGCATGCGCAAACCATCATCATTCCCGGTCCGCTGCGATCGTTCCTGCGCATGGCCGGCATCAGCCAGGAGAGCAAATCAAGTGAAGTGCTGCCGCTGCTGGCTCGCAATGCATTCCTTTACGGCCACCAACTGGGGAAAAAAACGGAATACCTGGTACTGGAAGACAGGTACGTAGAGCAGGCGCGGCAGTTACAGCCGTTGGCGGGCCCGGATGGCCAGATCCACATTGCGGGTTGCGGCGATGTGGGGCCCTTGATTCAGGTTTTGGGCTATCAGTTTGAAAGTGGTTGCAGTCACGATGGAGCAACATTAGTCACGGCCAATGCGGAGCGCGCGTTTCTCACTCTCGACTCGGGGTTTCCGCTCACCAAGCTGGAGCAGTCGCTGAAGGAAGACGCTCCGTTTACTTACGCGTATCCGGCGACGCGCGTGCCGATCATGTTTCGAGAGGACGACTGGCTGGCCCTGCTTCCGGCAAAACAGCGAGGCGGCGAGACGCTGCTCGATCTTCTGCTGAACGACCAGGATGCAGATCGGCTTTACGCGGGGCTGTCGAGGCTCGATCCGGAGACCAGGCAGACGCTGTTTCAATCGCCCGGACTAAGACGGCTGCTTTTTTACGCTCCGGTACTCGACTTCTACGGGAGCCGGCTGTGCATCCGCGGCGGAGCCGTGGTTTTGCCGGGAGGAGATGCAGCGACGCGCGCGTGGGAGGGATTGGTAGGCACAAGTTCGCACTCGCCAGGCGAATTTGTCCTGCGTTTGCTGGCCAAGGACCAGGGCTGGCTGGCGGCGTACTTCGACGCGCTGGCACGGGTAAGCCCGGAGCAACAGGCGAGGCTTACGCAGGGGGACCGGCTGCGACGCCTTTACGAGGCGTACCGGTCAGGGGTTCCGAACGCGGACGCAGCATCGAGCGTATTCACAAGAAACTCCACGCTGCTGCTGCTGCTGACCCGCCTTAAATGGGATGCGGCCGGAGAGCCGCTGATTCCCGGCAGCCTGGATGTTTGGCAGGGAGTCTTTGCGCGCGAGAATAAGCTGCACCATTCTCACGACTGGACGCGGCACTTTCATATTGCGGATGGCCCGGAGGCGTTTCTGGAGGCCGCAGTCGCCTACTCCAACATATCCACAGCAGACGGGCCGACGCAGACGTACCTGGTTCTGAGCGCGATCGACGGCGCACGGGGGCCGGAGCGGCGCTTGTCAAACGATACAGCGAAACTGCTGGCGGCGAGGTATTACGAACTGAGCGACTGGTATCCGATCTTCGTCGAATTTCCGGCGCTGAACGATGCGTCGATCGGCAGCTTTATCGATACGGTGAACCGCATCGATGGAATCTCGAACCAACCGCTGCGATCGAATGCACTGGGAGCATTCCAGGCCGAGGTGGGGATTTGGCAGATTCTGGCGCGGCAGAGGCAGATCGCGGAGGGCGACTTGAATTCCTCGTGGGAAGGCGTGGTTCAGCCTTACGGAACAGTCTCCTCGTCGACGCAGCTGTTCGATGCGGCGCGGAAATCGCTGCGGTCAACCGTGGAGGCAGCGGGCGGCAAGGGGGACCCGACGGAGGACCAAGTGGTCGATCTGCTGGCGGGCCCAGCGCAGAAAGGGCGAGAGGGAGAGGAGGTTCACGACGAACTGGCGCGACGGATGCGCGCTGTGCTCGACGACCAGCGCCTGGTCTCGCTGAATACGCTTTTCGGACTCTACGATGGCCTGGGCGAGATGGCCAAGGGAGCGAATGCCGGCGACAGCCTGCTGCCATTGGCGGGACAGTTGCGCGAATTCGAGCTGCCACGTCAGATCTTTACCGAAGGCGAGCGGGTGACCTGGTCGCCGACGGTCTACGTTAACCGCCATGCGGAGCTGCAGGTGCGGACCGACCTGACCAAGGTGATCAAGACTCCGGGAACGCCGGCACAGCTGGAAGCGGCGCGCGGCCGGCTGGCGCCTTTTCTGCGCGATACGCTGGTGGGGCTGAATTACGCCTATTACGAGCCGCCGGGAGCGCAGGTGCTGCACAGCAACCCGCTGTTCGTGCGCTCGCACGATTTTTCGGCGGCTTCAATTCAGGGAATAGATCAAATCTGGAACGAGCCGTCACTGATTGGCATTGGCGCCACCGCCGGCGGCGGCGCATATCTGATCGGGTCGCTGGCGGGGCTGCCCTACGTGCTGGCGATGACGGAGGAGGATTTCATCTCTCCGGAGAAGCTGCAGGCGCTGATCTGGCGAGAGACAGTGCCTCAGCTGCTGGTGAATGCGACGCTGCCGCGGTGGTGGGGCGTGAGCCGCGACGAATTGCACGCCGCAGATCTTTATCAGCGCGCCGGCGAAGAGCTGGTGGAGGCATCGGCCGAGCATGCGGATCTGCGCGCCAAGGTGATCGCCATATTCAGCGACCGCATGGGATGGGGAGAAGTGGATGAGATGGAGCATTCGCTGGAGCAGAAGGAAAGTGCGGCGGTTCTGACGGCGCAAATGCTTCCTACCGATGCTTTCTACCTGGAGGCAGAGTTCCGGAGAAAGTATCCGGATGAGGCAGCGCAGTGGGGCCCGGCCAGCCAGGAGCTGGACGCGCTGGCACGCAGAACGCCTTCGGATACTTCGCCGCAAAGACTGTCGAGAGATTTTGGCGTTCCGCATCCGACGCTGGCAGCAACGGACGCTTGCGCACTGCTGGCGGCCGAGCCGTTTCCCGTCTCCGGGGGCGCGGGGAGCCGGCTGTTCGGAGAATCGTGGGAATCAGGCAATTTGTATTGGGCACGCCTGGCGGACGAGAAAGGATATGCTCCGGAAGCGCTCAACGTGCTCATTCCTGAACTGACACGCCGGATGGTCGCCAACATATCGGCAACCAGCATCGACGATTGGCCGGCATTGCAGCGCGCCATGGATCAGACCGGCGAGGAGTTTCTTGAGGGCAAGATTGCAGTCAGGACCGCGGGGCTGGCGGCCGACAGCAGCGTGAAAGCGAACGGGGGTACATAGGGCGATGAAGAAAAACCGCAAGACCATGGCAAGCATTGGCGCCGGATTGAGCGCACTGCTTTTCGTCGCCGGCGCGCCGCCGTTTGCGGCGCAAGATGAGGGAACGCACCTGCGGGTGACCGTGAATCTGGTGCAGTTGAATGTGGCCGTGACCGACAGCAAGGGGAACTACATCAGCGGGTTGCACCCCGAGAATTTCGAGATCACCGAAGACAAGATCCCGCAACGGATTGCGACGTTCGAGGAGGGCAATGGACCGGCAATCCGGCCCGGCCAGGGCCCCGTTGCGGACGAAGCTTCAGGCGCAGTGCCGGCAGATGGGGGGAGTCCGGGCACTTCGGCTTCCGACCGCATTTCGGAGGCGGCAATGGCGTCAACGATGGCGGGCGCGAACATCTTCATTCTGTTCGACACGAGCAACTACATGTACCGCGGATTTGTGTACGCGCAGGATGCGATTTCCGATTTCGCGCGCTCCATGGACAGCGCAAGCCAGATCGCGTTCTATTCTTACAGCCGCGATCTTTCGCGCGCCACGATGCTGACTGCGGACCGCTTCCGCGTAGTGAACGGGGTGCGCAGCACGGTGGCCGGGGACGACGCGGCGCTGTACAACAGCCTGCTGCTGACGGTGAAGGATGCAGCCTCGCTGACCGGGCGCAAGGCGATTGTGGTCTTCTCGAACGGACCCGACAACGCAAGTTCGGTTCCGCCCGAGGATGTGGCGGAGCTGGCCCAGGATACGGGCACGATTATCTATATTGTGAGCACGCGCCTGGCGCAGGACGATCCTGTTTCGACGGCAGCATTTGAGCGCATGAGCAAGGCGACCGGAGGCAAGGCCTACTTTGCGGGCAACTGGCGCAAGGAGAAACAGGCATTCGCTTCGATCAAGGAAGACCTGAGCCATCTGTATTCGGTCAGCTACTATCCGCAGGCCAACCCCAACCGGGGCTGGCGATCGATCAGCGTGAAGCTGGTGGGGCCTGGGATGGAGAAGTACCACATCAGGACGCGCGATGGATATCGCCTGCTGCCGCCGACGATGATCAACGGCGCGAACGACCTTGCGGCGGGGACGAGCGAGGACCAGCAGTGAAGGTTGCGCCAGATTCTTCCTCGAGAAGAGCACACTGCGCACTCAAGCTGGGAACGGCTCATCCAGCCGCGGAATCGCTTGAGGCGCGAAGAGCTTTGAGCACTTTGGCCGTGGTAACGATTTGGCCGGTGTGACGCAGCGTGTGATCGGCGACGTGGATCATCGCACCGCCGATCGAAGCCGGAAACCGCTTGCGGCCGACGAAGCGCGGCGTATCGAGGTCGGCCGTCGAGAGAACGCGAATACGTCCGGCCGCATCGTTGAAGGCCGCTTCGACCGCGGCGAGAAGTTCGGATAACGACTCCGGGTTCCCTTCCCCATGCTGCTCGGAGCTGAGGGCGGCCAGTTGCTCCCGAGAGAGCAGGCCGCCCTCGGCGTAAGTGAGGATGCGGCCGGTGGAGCCGGCGATGTGGCGCAAGTGGAAGGCGATCGAGGTGAGGCCGAGCGGCTGGGAGTGAATCTCCGCGTCGGTCAGTCCGGCGGTCCACAGGGTCAGATCGTCGAGCGAGAGCTCGAGCGCGTGAAGAACGGCGCGGCCGGCGGCGGGAACGTCGCTGTGTGTGCCGCGCAGCCAGGGCTCGGTGTAGGGAGTGGATGCAGAAGATGCGCTCATGACCGAAGTCTAATTCGCTCTGCGAGTCCGTAACAGTCAGTGCTCTTCGCTGCTTGCCGGGGCCACCGGTTCATCGCCATGGAGAGAACTTGGGTCAGGGGCTGAGCGACTACCCCGCGCTCTTCACGCGCACCACGGTGATCTTTTCGAATCCTTCTTCGAAGACCGGCGGCTTGAGCTTCTCGGCCATCTTGCGCATGACGTCTTCGCTGACGGAACGGTCGCGCTGGCGGTTGCGGTCGAGGCAAACTTCAAGTGGTACATCGAAAAACACCGCCTGAACCTCATATCCAAAGCTCTTAGCCATCTTGATCCACTGCCGTCGCTCGTGAATCGATAAATTCGTCGCATCCACGTAATTCCACGGCATCCGCGCAATCAGCCGCGCCCGCAACAGCGAGCGCAGCGTAGAAAACACCAAACCCTGGTAGCGCTGCTCCTCCACATCGTCGAACAGTATATTGCGCAAAAGGTCGCTCGAGAGCGGAGTGACGCCGCGGCGCCGGAACCACGTGGTCTTGCCGGAGCCGGGCAGGCCGATGGCCAGCACCACATAGCCTTTGGGCGCCTGCGGCGAGCGCTCGGCGGGCTGTACCTCGGGCGGAGGAACCGAGGGCAGCTCCGGCTGCGTTTCGAGTTCCAGCCGTCCGGAATCTGCAGGCTCGTCCCACACCGGGGCGGAACGGGGCTCTGGAGACCGCCGCGCCGGCTCGCGATGAGCCATGTGCGCAGGCTGCGGTGGCGCGGCCGTGCG
>JASHSG010000258.1 GCA_030040935.1 Acidobacteriaceae bacterium
CGGTCTCGCCAAAATTCGCCTCGCGCGGAGCGGGAATGAGGGCAGGCTTGGATTGCGCGGAGACTATGGCGGAGGCGGCAAGGAACGAGGCAAGGGCCAAGTGCGGAAAAGTGGATGGCGTTAATCGAACGATGGGCTGCAACTGCGTTTGCCTCCGATTTGGATCAATGAATGTCGGTGGTGGGCGAGTTTCAAAAAAAACTTCCCTCGGGGGCTAAAGCCCGCGATCATTTTGCTCAGTTAATTTACGGGCTGAAGCCCGTACCCTTCAAACAGACCCGGCACCAGAAACTCAAGCACGCGATGCGACCATTGTAGACTGAGGCGTCACGCGATTCTGATTGCGGCGAGATGAAGAGGGAGAGCCGAAATCCGATGAGCGAGAGGATGGCCTTTAAGTGAACTCCGCCAAATCGCCGCGCCAAGTTGCAACGGCTGCCACAGCCGCAGTGCGTGGCTACAACGCGTTTCTGCTTCTGGTAGCGGGGTTGGGGGGGTTGCTCTATGGCATTGACGTCGGCATTATCGGCGGAGCGGTGCCTTATCTACAGGCCACGTCTGGACTGAATGCGTCGCAGCTCTCATTCGTCGTAGCTGCAGTGCTGCTGGGCAGCGTGTTTTCCACGCTGTTCGCCGGCTTGCTGGCCGACTGGATGGGCCGTAAACCGCTGATGATCCTGAGCGGCTGCGCCTTCGCGGTGAGCATTCCGGTGATTGCGCTCTCGCATGGTTATGGGCCGCTGTTCTCTGGGCGGCTGCTGCAGGGCGCGAGCGGAGGCCTGATCGGCGTCGTGGTTCCGCTTTATCTGGCAGAGTGCCTGGCGGCGTCGAGTCGAGGCAAGGGCACGGCGATCTTCCAATGGATGCTGACGCTGGGCATCGTGGCCGCGGCGCTGATGGGCATGTACTTCAGCTATCGGGTGGACGCCGTGGCGAAGCTGGGCGATACCGCGGCGCTCTTCCGTTTCAGGGATCATGCATGGCGCAGCATCTTCTGGGTTTCGCTGCCGCCGGGAGTTGTGTTTGTCCTGAGCAGCCTGCTGGTGGCGGAGTCGCCGCGTTGGCTGTTCCGGCGCGGCGAAGCCAATCGCGCTTACGAATCTCTTCGGCGTTCGCGCGGGCCTGAACAGGCCGCGCTGGAGCTTGAAGAGATGGAGGAAATCGCGCGAGCGGCCCGCTTGAAGGCGGGGCAGCGCGTTCTCGATTCCCTTCTGCGGCGAAAGTACGTGATCCCGTTTGTGCTGGCATGCGTGATTTTGTTCTGCAACACGGCCACGGGCGTGAATTCGATCATCGGCTACAACACAGGCATTCTGCTGCAGAGCGGGTTGAGCGACCTCGGCGCGCACTGGGGCTACGTGGTTTTTACGGTCGTGAATTTTCTGGCGACGACGATCGGCATCATGCTGGTGGATCGCAAGGGACGCAAATTCCTCTTGATCATCGGCACGAGCGGAGTCATCGTGGCGCTGGCGGGCGTGGCGCTGCTATTTCGGGTGACGGAGAAGCGAAGCGTGGACTGCCGTGAAGCGGTGCAGGCGCTGGTTTCGCCCAGCCAGGAACTTTCGCTGCACTTCGACCCGGCAATGGCGAGGCGCTTGCTGGCGGCCGACGGCGATGCGAGCAGCGGGATCGACAACAGCCGGGCGTCGCTGGCGATCATTTACTCATACGGTGGCTTTACCGCGGCCACAAGCTATGTGCGTTCCGACGATGCGGCGGCTGCTCCGATCGAGATCACGCGCGCAGGTTCGATGCCTGCGAACAGAATCGAAGCGCTGTTTCAGGATCCCTTCGCCGATCTTCAAGCCGCGCGAACAGCGCCGCTGGTGATTGAAAAAGCGCTCGTGGGACGCGTTCCCGACGCCACGCACGGATGGCTGGTGGCGCTCGGGCTCTATGTCTTCATGGCGTTCTACGCGCTGGGGCCTGGCGTGGTGGTTTGGCTGGCGCTCAGCGAGCTGATGCCGACGCGCATCCGATCCAACGGGATGAGCATTGCGCTGGTGATCAATCAGCTCGTTTCAACAACGCTGGCTGCAATCTTCCTGCCTTTCGTCAGCAAGCACGGCTACTCGTCGATGTTCTTTCTTTTCGCCGGGTTTACGGTTGTTTATTTCGTCGTCGCCGCGTTCTTTTTGCCGGAGACGAAGGGAAAGACGCTGGAGGAGATCGAGCAGCACTTTGAGATCCAGCAAGCGAGCAAGTCCGCGAGTTAGCGAGTCGCGAGGCGGTCCCCCTTCCGCTCCGCGAATTGTTCGATGCGGCCGTCTGCCGTTGGACGCGAGCCGGCGATGAGGCTGTCGACGAAACGGCGGGCATTTTGCTCCCAGCCGAAGATCGCCATGGTGTGAAAGAGGCCAACAAGCGCCCGCATGAAATCGTCGCGTCGGTAAATCGTGAGCCGTAAATCGCAGCAGCGCTTAAAAAGCACCAAGGGCGTCCTGAGAAACGGACGCCCTTGTTGTCTGGGAGAGGAACGTGGCTACTTGCTGCCGCCCTGCGCGCCGAGCTTCTCTTCAAGCGCGGCCTGCGCTGCGGCGAGACGCGCCGTGAGCAGGCGGAAAGGCGAGCAGGAAACGTAGTTGAGGTCGATTTTATGGCAGAACTTGACGGACTCGGGATCGCCGCCATGCTCGCCGCAGATGCCGACCTTGAGGTTCGAGCGCGTGTTGCGGCCCTTCGCTACGGCGCCCTTCACCAGTTGCCCCACGCCAACCTGATCGAGGGTGGCGAAGGGGTCCTGCTTGAAGATGCCGAGCTTGAGGTACGCGGGCAGGAAGTTGTTGATATCGTCACGCGAAATGCCGAAGGTGGTCTGCGTCAGATCGTTGGTGCCGAAGGAGAAGAACTCGGCTTCTTCGGCGATCTGATCGGCGGTGAGGGCCGCGCGCGGCAGCTCGATCATGGTTCCGACCATGTAGTCGACCTTGGTCTTCTTTTCGGCGAAGACCTCGTCGGCTACGCGGCGAATGAT
>JASHSG010000259.1 GCA_030040935.1 Acidobacteriaceae bacterium
GCCAGAACTCGATCGTGTTCATCGACGAGCTGCACACGCTGGTTGGCGCGGGATCGGCCGAAGGGTCGCTCGATGCTGCGAATATCCTCAAGCCGGCTCTTTCTCGCGGCGAGATTCAGTGCATCGGCGCCACCACGCCGGCCGAATACCGCAAGTCGATCGAGAAAGACCGCTCGCTGGAGCGGCGCTTCCAGGCCGTAAAGGTTCCACCGCCCAATGAGGCTGAGGCGATCAAGATCATCATGGGCATCAAGGACCGCTATGAAAAATTCCATGCGGTTAGCTATACCGATGCCGCGGTGGAATTTGCCGTTTCGCACTCAAACCGCTATATTCCGGATCGCTTCTTGCCCGACAAGGCCATTGATCTCATCGACGAGGCGGGAGCGCGCGTCAAGCTGCGCCAGACCTCGTTGCCCGATGAGATCACCGAGGTGCAGAAGCGGATCAAGTTCATCGTGCATCGCATGGATTCGGCGATCGCCAATCACGAGTTCGAGAAAGCGCGCTTCTATTCCGACGAGGAACGCAAGGAGCGCGAAAACCTGCGCGCATTGCGCGACAAGTACCACCTCGACGATTCGGCGGCGGGCATCGTGGGCCGTGAGGACATCGAGGACGTGGTGAGCCGGTGGACGGGCGTTCCGGTGACCAGCATCAAGGAAGAGGAAACGCAGAAGCTGCTGCGCGTGGAAGAAGAACTGCACAAGCGCGTCATCTCGCAGGATAAGGCGATCTCGGCGCTCGCGCGTGCCATCCGCCGTTCGCGCGCCGGCCTGAAGTCGCCGCATCGGCCCATCGGGAGCTTTTTGTTCCTTGGGCCCACCGGTGTTGGCAAAACAGAAATGGCGCGCACGCTGGCCAATTTCCTCTTCGGCTCCGACAAGGCTCTCATCCGCTTCGACATGTCGGAGTTTATGGAGAAGCATTCGGTCTCGAAGCTGATCGGCTCGCCTCCGGGCTACGTGGGCTACGAGGAGGGCGGACAGTTGACCGAGCGCGTCAAGCGCTCGCCCTACTCCGTTGTCCTGCTTGATGAAATCGAGAAGGCGCACCCCGACGTGTTCAATATCCTGCTGCAGGTGTTTGAAGATGGGCAATTGACCGACGGCCTTGGCAACACTGTCGACTTCAAGAACACAATCGTGATTATGACTTCGAACATTGGCGCGCGGCACCTGCAGAAAAAGCAGGGCCTCGGCTTCCAGAGCGAGCGGGAAGACATCGTCAGCGAGAAGGTGGAAGAGCTGGTGCGAAACGAGGTGAAGAAGACCTTCAACCCCGAGTTCCTGAACCGGCTTGATGAAGTGATTCTCTTCCAGTCGCTGAGCGACGCCGACCTGATCCAGATTGTGGAGCTGCTGGTTCAGCAGCTGAACGCCAACCTGGCGCAGAAGTCGATCACCATATCGGTGAACGACGAGGCAAAGAAGTGGATTCTCGACAAGACGCTGGTCGACCGGAGCTACGGCGCTCGCCCGTTGCGGCGCGCGCTGCAGCGCTACGTCGAAGATCCGTTGTCGGAAGCGCTGATCGCCGGGCAAATTCCCGAGCGGCCGGCATTTCTTGAGGTCTATCTGGATGCAAACCAGCTCTTCTATCGGCCGGTAAGCGCGGATTCGAGCGGCGACGACGAGAAGGCGGCGGGCGTATTGCTGTTCAGCAACTGATTCGCTCGACACAACCCCAAACGCCCTCGGCAAAACTGCCGGGGGTGTTCTTCCAGCGACAGTCCAGTGGCGCCGGCCATGCGGCCGATTGAGAATGTTGCTATACTCTCTCCAACGACAGGTCAATCGATGACTGAACATCGTTATCAAAGCGCGTGGGTAAAGGTTGCGGCAATCGCAATCGTGGCCGCGCTTGTGTTAGCGATGCTTCCTCTGGCGCACGCTGGACACGAGGCACCATGGCTCCTGATGCTCCCGGTTTTCTTCGTGGGCGTCATTGTTCCATTCTGTTTGTCGCCGATCGCACGGATTCTTGATCCCGGCCTCGCATACGCAGCTCCTGCCATTGAGCCTTGCTCCCAGCGGCCTCCGCCCTTCCCGGTCGCATAACTCCACAACAAGAAGCGTTTCGGCGCATCGCGGCAGCTCACGCCGCCGTGTGCCAGGTCTTTTTCGTTTCATCGTGGTTTTGTTCCGGGAAGGGCCCCAATGAGTTCGCGGTTTCTCTTCGCGTGTTTTGTCGCCGGTGCGGTTCCGTATCTGGCGATCGTCGTCATTTTCGTTCACTTTATGCTGCGCCGTGCGCGTTGGGAGATCGCTTGCAGCCGCGGAAAGAAGACTCGCGGTTTCTGCCCTTCGACAGCAGCCTTGGGAATGATGCTTCTGTTCATGCAGGTCTTCGTCCGGCCGACATTGCAGTACGTTCTTGAGCAAAAGCAGGACGAGGGTGTGGAAGAGGATGACGAAGGCGATCCGGAGGGCAAGATGAAGCATCTCGACTGGCAGCTCAGGCGTATCCGGCGGGGCGAGCCTGTTGACGACCTAGTGCTGCGACTTTGAATCGCGGCCAAGATCGCCGGCATCGTGAATTGTTAGCGCTGGAAAGCTCCCATCGCCCCCAACATTTAAACTGGAAAGCGGAGACTCTTGTGATTTTCGATAAGATTTTGGCCAAAATCTTCGGCACGGCGAATGAACGGGCCGTCAAGCGGCTCATGCCGTCTGTCGCCGAGATCAATGCGCTGGAGCCGGAGACCCAGAAGCTCTCGGACGAAGAGCTGAAAGCGAAGACCGCCGAATTCAAGGCGCGGATTGCTGCAAGTCTCGAGGGAATTGAGGATGCCGAGGAGAAGAAAAAGGCCGAGAAGGAGGCTCTCGACGAGATTCTTCCCGAGGCGTTCGCGGTGGTGCGCGAAGCGGGCTGGCGCGCCGTGCAGATGCGGCATTTCGACGTGCAGCTGATCGGCGGGATGGTGCTGCACCAGGGCAAAATTTCGGAAATGAAAACCGGCGAGGGAAAAACCCTGGTGGCGACGCTGGCCTGCTACCTGAATGCGCTGGCCGGGCACGGCGTCCACGTGGTGACGGTGAACGACTACCTGGCCAAGCGCGACGCCGAATGGATGGGCAAGATCTACGAGTTTCTCGGGCTGACGGTCGGCGTCATCGTGCACGATCTGAGCGACGACGAACGGCGGGCCGCGTACGGGGCGGACATTACGTACGGCACCAACAACGAGTTTGGCTTCGACTACCTGCGCGACAACATGAAGTTCGAGCTCAAGGATTGCGTGCAGCGCGGGCACTACTACGCCATCGTGGACGAGGTGGACTCGATTTTGATCGACGAAGCGCGGACGCCGCTCATCATCTCCGGGCCGACGGACCAGACGACGGATAAGTATGCGCGCGTGAGGCATATTATTCCCGGGCTGGAGATGGGTGAAGAGGTCGATTGGAGCGACAAGCAACGGCAGGAGGAACTGGGCATCCGGCTTGCCGAGGGCGAGAAGTATTTCAGCGGCGACTACTTTGTTGACGAGAAGCAGCGGACGATAGGCGTGACCGACACGGGCTGGGAAACGATCGAAAAAGCGCTGGGAATCGGCAACATTGCCGACGCGGAAAACTGGGAACTGAAGCACTACGTCGAGACCGCCATCAAGGCGCACGCGCTCTACAAGCGCGACGTGGACTATGTGGTGAAAGACGGCGAGGTGATCATCGTGGATACGTTCACCGGCCGCCTGATGCCGGGCCGTCGCTGGAGCGACGGGCTGCACCAATCGATCGAGGCCAAGGAAGGGGTGAACATTCGCAAGGAAGACCAGACGCTGGCGACGATCACGTTCCAGAATTACTTTCGCCTTTATCAAAAATTGAGCGGCATGACGGGCACGGCCGAGACCGAGGCCGCCGAGTTCGAGAAGATCTACAGGCTCGAGATCGTGGTGATCCCCACGAACAAGCCGTTGCTGCGACTGGAAAATCCTGACGTAGTCTTCCGCACGGAGAAGGAAAAATACAAGGCCGTCGCAGACAACATCGCTGAACTGAACGCCAAAGGACAGCCGGCGCTAGTGGGCACCACATCGATTGAAAAGTCGGAGCGGCTGTCGGCGATTCTGCAGAAGAAGGGCGTGAAGCACGTGGTGCTTAACGCGAAGTTCCACGAGCGCGAGGCGGAGATCGTGGCACAGGCGGGACGATCGGGGATGGTGACCATCGCCACCAACATGGCGGGACGCGGCACCGACATTCTGCTGGGCGGCAATGCGGATTTCATGACCCGGCAGGAGCTGGTGAAGAAAAGCAAAGCGCGTGCGATCAGCGTGGCCGAGGGAGCCATTAATCCAATGGCGCCGGGGGGATTCCAGCGCTTTTATTACCAGGGACAGGAGTTCGAGGTCTCCGACGGCGATTGGGCGCAGTCGAATGCAACGCACGCGGCGGCGGCGCAAGAGGAACACGAAGCGGTGATCGCGGCCGGAGGGTTGTTCATTCTGGGCACGGAACGGCACGAATCGCGGCGCATCGACAACCAACTGCGGGGGCGCGCCGGTCGCCAGGGAGATCCCGGGGAGTCGCGTTTTTATCTGTCGCTCGAAGATGACCTGATCCGCATTTTTGCGCGCGGATTTGCGGGCACGGTGATGCAAAAGGTAATGGTCGAAGACGAGGCGATCGAGTCGCGGATGATTACCAAGCGCATTGAGGGCGCGCAAAAGGCAGTTGAAGCGCAAAACTTCGAATCGCGCAAGCATCTGCTGGAATATGACGACGTGATGAACAAGCAGCGCGAGGCGGTCTATGGACTTCGCCGGCAACTGCTGGAAGGGGTGGAACAGAAGGAGCTGATTCTGGAGGATTACGTCGGCGGCATTCTGAGCGGCCTGCTGGACGAATTTGCCGGCGAGCGAGTGCGGCAGGATCAGTGGGATTTCAAGGGCCTGGGCGAGAAACTTGTCGACCACTTCGGATTCAATTTCGCGGCATCGGGCATCAAGCCAGAGACGCTCAGCCGGCACGAGCTGGGCGAGGAGATTTTTGCCAAGCTGACCGAGGCTTACGAGGCGAAAGAGAGGATTCTGGGCTCAGCCACGATGCGCCATCACGAGCGCATGGTTATGCTGAGCGTGATTGACGGGCTGTGGAAAGATCACCTGCTGTCGATGGACCACCTGAAGGAGGGAATTAATCTGCGGGGCTATGCGCAGCGCGATCCTCTGGTGGAATACAAGCGCGAGTCATTCGACATGTTCGAAGCGATGATGTTGAAATTCCAGGAAGACACAGTGCGGTTTTTGTTCCGGATGCAGATCCTTGGGCCGGACGGGCAGCCGGTGGATGGCGCGATGCAGTCGCGACGGCCGGTTCCGCCCGCGCCGCCGGTAGCGAGCGCCGCGCGACCGCATGGCGTTGATGGCGCGCCGCGGGAGATCGCGATCCATACACGCAAACCCTCAACGACGATCGACGAACTGGAGAAGGAGTTCCAGCGCAAGAAGGAGCGTGAACTAGCCGCCGCCAGCCGCCAGGGCGGAGGCGATTCCAGCCAGCCTGCGCAACGGCGCACGGGCGAGAAGGTGGGCCGCAACGATCCCTGCCCGTGCGGCAGCGGCAAGAAATACAAGAAGTGCCACGGGGCGTGAAGGCAGGCAAGAAGGGGTCGAGGGAACGGAGGGGAAGGGACCAAGGACGCGAGGAATCGTCCGTGTTTTCTCAGCGCAGAAAGCTGAAAAAGCTCCGCTTCCCGTTTTTCTCGGTGAGGACACCGGCAGCGGTCTTCGCCATCTCACGGATGGTCTGCGAGATGGGGGAATCGACCATGACCATCGGAGTGGCGGTTTCGCGCGTTCTGCGTGCGGCGGCGTAGTCGTCGGGAATCTTCCAGTTGGCGTGGCGGGTAAGGGCCTTGGCGATCTGGGCTTCGTCGAAGAGCGCGCCGCTGGTTTTGTCGCGATTAATCACGATCTGCAGGGACTCGTCGCGGCGGGCAAAATACTTGATGATCATGCGGTTGGCGGTGCGCATTTCCGAAATGCCCACCTGAGTGACGAGATAGACGACGGCGGATTCTTCAAAGAGGTCGGAATCGATGAGATCAATTCTCGATCCGGCGTCGACCACGACAAAATCGTAGATGTCGCGCGTGACCTTGAGGAGCTTGTCGACGGCTTCCTTGGTCGCCTGCACGTCATACAATTCAGTCGGTGCGGGAAGGACGGACAATCCCGAGCTGTGCTTGGCGACAAGCGTAGAGAGGAGATTGCCGTCGACGCGGTTCGGATTTTCGAGAGCTGTGGCGATGGAGTACTGGGCCGTGAGACCGAGGTTGATGGCTACATCGCCAAGAGGCTGACCGAGATCCATGAGGAGCGTGCTTCGATCGCTCTCCTGAGCCAGGGCTACGGCGAAGTTGGAGGCCAGGGTGGTAACGCCGCAACCGCCTTTTGAACCGAGGAAGACAAACAACCGTCCGTTTTTCTTTTCGCCCTGGGGGGTGGGCGCAGGGCGCCGTGTGGAGGCACGTACGAGAGCGGCGGAAACTTCATTGGGATCCAGCGGCAGAGTGAAAAACTCGCGCACCCCGAGGCGCATGAAGTGAACGGCGCGCTTCATATCGGCGCTTGCCGAGTAAGCCATGACATAGGTGCGGCCGCTGGCGCAGAGGCTTTCAGCAAGCGCCGCCGCATAGTCTGGCTCGCTGTCTACGTCGATGATGACCGCTTCATAGGTCTGCGCGAGCATCTGCGGCAGATCTTCGAGCCGGGGAGGGAAAGAGGAAAACTCATGGACCTTGAGACCGGGCCGCTTGGCAATGGCGCCGGCGACGACCTTGCGGCGTTGCTCGTCGGGTCCAAGAAGCGCGACGTTTAAGGTGGCCTCATCCGGGATAGAAGGAGACCTAGGGGATTGCGACATAACGAGCAGAGTACTCCCAAATGATTATGATATTCCATCTCGTTGCTGAAATGGGACTTGCTATGACGCTTTCGGGGGAGTTCGAAAGATGGGGCGGGGAGAAATCCTAAGCGATTGATAGGGATGGGCCTAATCGAAGTGAACGTCGGATCGAAGCGGCCCAAGGCCGACACGCGCTGGCGAAAGAGCTTGAGCAGGCCTTTCATTTTGGTTTGTTCGGCGGGAAGGCCGGAGACTTCGCCGGCCAAATTGCCGATGACGCGGGCAATGGGAGAGCTGGCCAATGCCCGCGCTTCAGCGCGGTTCCGGATCACGCGCACGGCAACGCAGCCGATGGGAATTTATCACGCGGCGCGATGATGAGTTGAGGAAATCCGCCGAAAGAAGCCGCAGATTCATGGGCGAGATCTATCCACTGAAAGTGATAAGGGGGCCTTCACCGGCGCGGAGATTTGCAGGATGGCGGGTTATCGAGCAACGGCGGCCACGGCGGCAAAAGTCAGGTCCCCAGTCGCGGCGGGGTGATCGACGCGCCATTGCTCAAACAGACGTCCATAGCTGAGGGTGATGTAATCGGAAGGATCGACGCCGAGACGGAGGGCGGCGCGGTCAATCCACTCGTCCGTGCCTTCGAGTTCCGCGTAATTGCCGATGGGCGTTTCGTCGATGACGCAGTGGCCCTCGCCGTCGGTCCATTCCGTGCGCCATTTCTCGTAGCGAAAGGCAGCAATAAGGCCCAGGGAGACAAAGAGCTCGGCGAGCGCGTCGCCGTGCGCGACCGAGGTTTCGGTTTCGAAACGATGCTTGTGACGGCCGGCGCCGGGATCGCCGCGGCCAAGATCACTGCGGACGGGGAGGCGCTTGTGGGTTAATGTCCAATGGCCCGCGTAGCTGCGGATGCGGAGGATTTCGGTGCGGGCGCGCATTTGGCGATCGGGGGTGTCATAGAGGACGTTGGACTCGAAGCTGCGCGGAGTTTCAAGGCGGAAGCGGGCGGATTGGAGCCGCCCGGCGAGAGCGGAGAGATCGGAGGCGCGAAATTTGATTTCGGTCTCGACGCGCATGGTCAAGGTGAGTATAAGGCGAGGGGCGGCAGCGAAGAAGTGACCATGCTCTGGGCCGTCGGTAAACGGTGAACTGTGGCCGGAGCGGTGGTAAGAGGCGAGAATAGAAGAGTGAAGACACTGCGGCTGAAAGTGGATGCGGATGGTTTGGAGACAGCCGGGGCCGATGACGTGCTCTCGCGCGCCGCGGATATTCTGCGCGGCGGGGGACTGGTGGCGCTGCCGACGGAGACGGTCTATGGGCTGGGAGCAAATGCCCTGGACAGGATCGCGGTGGAGAAGATTTTCAGGGCGAAGTCGAGACCGGCGTGGGACCCCGTGATTGTGCATGTTGCGACGGAGGCCACGCTCAACGAACTGGTTGTGGATGTTCCTGAAGCCGCGCGCAGGCTGATGAAGGCGTTCTGGCCCGGGCCGCTGACGCTGCTGCTGAGGCGCACTTGCGCGGTGCCCGACGCGGTGACGGCGGGGAGGCCGCTGGTCGGAGTGCGGATGCCGGCGCATCCGGTGGCGCTCGCGTTGATCCGGCGAGCGGGAGTTCCCGTGGCTGCGCCCAGCGCCAACCGCTTTGGGCATGTGAGCCCGACAACGGCGGAGCATGTCCTCGACGATCTGGAAGGGCGCATCGACGCCGTTGTCGATGCCGGCCCGACTCTTCGCGGCGTGGAATCGACAGTGCTCGATTCCCTGGCCAGCCCGATGGTGATTTACCGTCCCGGGGCAGTAACAGCCGAACAGATTGCGGAGATCGCGGGGCCAGTTGAGCAGGTCCGGAAAAGCGATCGGCTCGAGGAGACGCCGACCGAGGCGCTGCCTTCGCCCGGGGTGGGAATAAGACATTACGCGCCACGGGCGCGGCTGGTGCTGGTGGAGGCACCAGGCGAAAAGTTGGGAGCGCACCTGACCAACGCGGCACAGAGGGAACGCACCGAGCGGTTGGGCGTGATGCTGCCGGGAGGGATCACGGCACCCAAAGAGATTGAGCAGGCGCAGATTTTTTCATGGGGCCGTTGGAATGCGCCGGAAACGCTGGCGCAGAACCTCTATGCGGGATTGCGCGCGCTCGATGCGGCGGGCTGCACGGTGATTCTGTGCCCGGTGCCAGCGGCAGAGGGGATTGGAGCGGCGATTCGGGATCGGCTTTCAAAAGCAGGGACTCGGTGACCAAGGTAACAAGAGACCGAGTGAAACATGCGCGCAGCCGGCAGCAGCAGAACGTGTGATTCAAGCAGGGGTCGAAAAACCGGCGGCCAGCCTAGCCGTTATCGCCGAGCTTGTACATGTACTTGACGGCCGATTTATAAATGAGGGTACGGGTGCGGCCCCGAACCTTCAGCGAGTTGCGATCGTACCATTCGATGCAGCCTTCCACGCGCTCTCCGTCTTCGAGCACGATCACCATCGGCGTCTGCGATTGAATTTGCTTTTGCAGATAAAAAAGCTCAGCGTGGCGATTGGGAGCGTCCCTGTCGACAGTTTGCGCCGGAAAACGGAAGGGGAGCGGGATGGGGAGGTTTTTTCTGCGCTGCGCCGGAAGTTGACCGGGTTCGATGACGCGCGATGCGGGCAGAATCGATGGAGTACTCATGGGGAAGGACCCTCCGCAAGAAAAGAGATTTCGAGATACAGCACAGTTGCAGCAGGAACCCAGGGAAAATCAATCTAAAGCTTGCAAAAGCGGCTGCAGCTACGTTCCGGCCGAAATTTCATCGCTTCGAACCCGAACCCAAGTGGAACGTAAGGCAAACCCGCATCAGCGGGATATGGTTTTCCCGGTGTCCCTGGGCTCAGTGGGGATACTTGTTATACGAAAAGATGCCTCGGTCCGTTTGGGGGTTGCTCTTTTATTCTGCGGCCATTTCGCTGGAGCGTCAAGCGGAGAAGCGGCGGGCGGTAAACAGCAGACAGCGCAGTGAAGGGCGCGGGAAGTGCTATCAGCGGTCCGCGGTCAGCAAGCAGCAGACACTGCTAGTCTGATTCAGTGAGTTTCTCTGAATTTCTCGGCAACCCGGCCACCGTGACGAACTTGCGCGAGAGCATTCGATCGGAGCGATTTCCTCACTCGATGATATTGGCCGGCCCTCGCGGGGCGGGCAAATACACGCTGGCTATGATGCTGGCGCAGTCGGTGAACTGCCTGAAGCCGAGCGAATCAGACGGGCTGCCGGATTTTTGCGGCGTGTGCTCAAATTGCGTGCGCATCGGCGCCGCGGCGAACCTGGAGACGCTGGTAGACGAAGCGGTGGCAGCGCGCGACGATCTGCGCGAGACCGACAAGCGCGAGACGCGGATCCTGATTCAAACGCATCCCGACGTGCTGGTGATTCCGCCCGACCCGCCGCAGCTGATGATCAAGCTGGGCCAGGTGCGGCAGGCGATTCACGCGGCTTACTACCGTCCGCCGGCCGAAGCGCGGCGCGCGGTTACGATTTTCACTTCGTCGGCTTTCATGAAAGAAGCGGCCAACAGCCTGCTGAAGCTGCTGGAAGAGCCACCAGACCACACCTCGCTGATTTTATTGACGGAGAACCCGCAGGAGCTGTCGCCGACCATTCGCTCCCGCGCGATGATTCACCGGCTGGGCGCGCTGCCGGCTGCGGAGCTTGAGTCGTTGCTTGCGGTGAGGCGGCCGGAGCTTAAATCGCAGGATCGCGCCCTCGCGGCGCGGCTGGCGATGGGCGCCGTGGGGCGCGCACTTTCGATCGATCTGGGCGCGTACCTCTCAAGCCGGGAAGATGCGCTGGTCATTCTGCGCGCGGCAATTCAGGAACCGGACTACTCGGCCCTGTTTCACGCAACGGAGAGCTATCGCGCAGGCGCCGACGGGCAGGAAAAAACCATCAATCTTCTGAGAGCGCTCTCGAGCCTTCTCGAGGACCTGCTTTTGATCGTGGCGGGGACGCCCAGCCTGATTCGGAACATTGACATCGCCGCGGAGCTGGGGCGCCTGGCAGAGGGGCTGAGCGTGGAGTGGATCGATTCTGCCGTCCGGGCGGTGGTCCAGGTGGAACAGGGCATGCGGCGAAACCTGCTGCGATCGCTTTCGCTCGATGCGATGGCGGTGGGGATGGCGGCGGTTGGTGAGCGGTAGACGGCGAACACCAGCGTTCAGCTCTCAGCCTTCTGCTTTCAGCCGACGAGCCTTTCCGAATGAATAGGCTACTCATACGGCAAGCAGGACCCAGGTTTTGTTTTTCGGCTCGAAATTTCTGACCCCGAATTGGGGTTAAGCGTTTTATTTTCAATTGTTTACGTTCTTTAGATCTTCCCGTATCCCATTGAATCGAAAGAACTTACAAACCAAAATCTTCACACCAAAAGGCTTAGACCGGTGATCGAGGCCGGAGAGTTGGCTCTTTCTTCAGCCATTGAGACCATTGTGCTCGACAGGCGGGAATTACCGGAAGACTTCGCAAGAGATATATCTCAAGCATAATCAG
>JASHSG010000260.1 GCA_030040935.1 Acidobacteriaceae bacterium
AACAGAGAACAGAGAACAGAGAACAGAGAACAGAGAACAGAGAACATCGCACTCCGCGTTCTCTAATCTCTCTTCTCTCTTGTCTGCGAACTACGAACTGAGCTTCACGATGCGCGGATCTGGCCGCGTCCGTTACGCTTGACCGTGTACATGCGCGCGTCGGCGGCGCCGATGATTTCGTGCAAGTGTGTGCCGTCGGCCGGCGAGGTCGACAGGCCCACGCTGGCGCTCACCTGAATCGTGAGTCCACTCTTCATCGCGAAGGGTGTTTCTATGAGTGCCGCGTGCATGCCCCTGGTCAGCTCGAGTGCCTGGGCGGCTGCGGTCCTCGGCATAAGAACCACGAATTCGTCGCCGCCGTAGCGGAAGCAAAGGTCCTGCTCGCGCGATAGTCTCTGCAGCCGGCGGCCCACCAGAGCCAGCAGTTCGCTGCCGACCATGTGGCCGTGCGCGTCGTTGACCAGCTTGAACCGGTCCAGATCCCAGAACGCGAGGCTCGGCGGCCGGTGGTGTTTATTCGATTTCTGCAGCTCCGTGCACAGGACGCTGTAGAGGTGGCGCATGTTGTACAGGCCGGTGGTGTCATCGGTGATGGTCAACTGCTGAATGCGTGCTACGTCGTGCGCGTTCTCGATCGCTATGGCTGCATGGTCGGCCAGGATATGCAGAAAGGCGATGCTGTAATCCGACATTTCCGCGCGCGGGTTCAGGATTTCGATCACGCCTTGCGTGCCGGTGCGCCCCCGCAGGGGCAGTGCAATCACCGACCTGATGCTCTGGATCCCGGGCGTGGCCGATTGCTCTACGCGCGGATCGCCATCGACCTCGGGCACGATGAGCGTCTCGCCTTGCTGCAGCACCCACCCGGCCACCCCCTCGCCCGGCTTCACCCTCAGCCCGCCCAGGGTTTTTTGTTCATCGCCCGTGGCGATTGCGTAGTAAAGCTCCTGTGTGGATTCGTCGAGCATGAGCAGCGCCCAGAACTCCGCCTCCACCATTCGCTCCATTTGCTCAAGGATGGTGCGCAGAATCGTATCGAGGTCGAAGCTTGAAGTAAGCGACCGCGCCAGCTGATGGAAAACAAGCAGATCGGCCAGCGGGATGCGCCCTTCCGTCTTGTCAGGCATGTCCGGGCCCTGGGGGAGAATACTGTTCTCATTCTTTCATGATTTTCCCTTGAGGCAAATCGGATCAGGCGAATCCGGCGCTGACTGTTCGAGCTTCTTTACATTTCGTATGCGAATTCTTCGCCCTTGGCCGCGAAGGCTCGACCTCCGCCATAGCCGCCGATCTGGACCCTCCTTCAGCCCCCAATATGAACCATTGAACGCGAGGGCTTGAGGAATCCGGGCTCACCAATGTGGTGGCGCGCTTCCTTGCCATAGACGGTGCGGATAATGTAGGCGCGCAGTTCGTCGTCGCCGGCGCCGGCCCGTAGGCGGCCATACAGATCGTGTTCGACTTGCGAAAAGAGGCAGGTGCGAATCTTGCCGTCGGACGTGAGCCGCACGCGGCTGCATGCGCCGCAGAACGCCTGGCTCACGGGCGCGATGATGCCGATCTCGCCCACGCCGTCGAGGAACCTGTATCGGCGGGCGGTTTCGCTGGCCTCGCGCGGTGGAACCTCGGTCAGCGGCAGGGCCCTGCCGACGCGGTCGAGAATCTCGCGCAACGTGACGACAATCTCGGGCGTCCAGAGCCGGCCTTCTTCAAGAGGCATGAACTCAATGAAGCGGACAACCACGTTTTCTTCGCGGGCAAAGCGGGCAAAGCCTTCGATTTGATCGTCGTTGAAGCCGCGCAGAAGCACGCAGTTGATTTTGAGAGGCGCGAGCCCGGCGGCGCGGGCAGCGCGAATGCCGGCAAGTACCCTGGCAAAGCTGCCTGGGACGCGGGTGATGCGCTCGAATGTGGCGGCATCGACTGCGTCCATGCTCACGGTAATGCGGTTAAGCCCCGCATCCTTAAGCGGCTGCGCAAGCGATTCGAGGAGATGGCCGTTGGTGGTCAGCGCCAGGTCTAACGGCTTGCCTTCGGCGGTGCGCAAACGCGAAAGCTCACCAACCAATTCGAGCAAACCGCGACGCAACAGCGGCTCCCCACCCGTAAGCCGGACCTTCGTAATGCCAAGACCGGCAAAGAGCTTGATAAGACGAAAGTATTCATCAATGACCAGTTCGGGATACTGCGCACCCATTTCGCCGGTCCGGCAGTAGACGCATTTGTAGTTGCAGCGATCGGTAATAGAGACACGCAGGTCGTGAATCACGCGGCCGTGGCTGTCTCTAAGCGGTGGATGGACAGGCGGATCAGTCGCCGGCGCAGGAAACGCGGGTAAGAATGGGGTGGCCATCGGCAGATTCAAGCGTATTCCTTTTGGCTGGCGGTTGAAAGGCCCAGCGGCGTCCCGGTGCGGGGGAAAGGGAAGCGATAGCATGGTAGAGCGAGCATGCGGTGCTTCGGCTTGCGATTTCTGGCGATTGGCCAAGGAAGAAGGATGATGACAGCAACGGGGGCAAGACCCGCGGGCGCGATGGATGAAGCGGGCGCGGCGACAGCTGTCCGCCAGATGTTCAATACAATTGCGCCGAGATATGACCTGCTGAATCATGTGCTTTCCGCCAACGTGGACCGGCTGTGGTGGCGCCGGACCGCGCGCCGGTTCAAAACAGTTCTCGCCCGCCCTGATGCGGCGATTCTCGATATCTGCTGCGGCACTGGTGATTTGACCTTGGCGCTCCTCAATTTGCGGCCGCGTGGAGCGAGGCCAATCCTGGCCGGAGATTTTTCGACTGCCATGTTGCGGCGAGGCGCGAGGAAGTTTGGGCCCAAGCGGACACGCAGATCGGCGAATGGCGCGCCTTACGCGACGGCAATCGAGACCGACGCATTGCATCTACCGTTGCGCGCGGAGTCGCTTGACCTGATTGTGACAGCGTTCGGATTCAGGAATCTGGCGAACTACGAGGCTGGCCTGAAGGAGTTCCACCGCGTGCTGAAGCCAGGCGGGCAGCTCGGAATCCTCGAGTTCAGCACGCCGGGAGGCATCGTGGGTAAGGTATATGGCGTATATTTCCGGCGCATTTTGCCCGCCATCGGCCGCATGTTCTGCGGAGGGAACGGCCCGTACAATTATTTGCCCAGCTCTGTCGGCGATTTTCCTCCGCCTCAGACAATGGTCGGGACGATCGAGCGGGCGGGCTTTACGCAATGCGCGTGGCAAGCCTACACGTTCGGCATTGCAGGGCTGTACACGGCGAAACGGGCACCAGTCACGCCATGACCACTGCCGCCTCCAATTCGCGGGTGACCGAACCTGATGCAACAGCGTTCCCGTCGGAAAAGCGTCGAGTTGCGCGGCACTCGATGGCCGCCGCGGCGGCGATGACGCTGCTGAAGATTGCGGCTGGGCTGTTATCGGGATCGCTGGGCGTGCTTTCCGACGCCGCACATTCGGGGCTCGACCTCGTGGGCGCGGCGCTGACTTATTTTTCCGTTCACGTGAGTGACAAACCGGCGGACGAGGATCACACTTACGGCCACGGAAAGATTGAGAACCTCTCAGCATTCAGCGAGGCGGGGCTGATGGCTCTCTCTTGCGCATGGATCGTCTGGGAGGCCGTGGAGCGAATCTTCTACCACGCGGTCGAGATTCGCCACTCCATGTGGCCGGTACTGGTGCTGATCACTTCAATCGGCGTGGACATCTGGCGCTCTCGCCAGTTAAGTGCGGTGGCTGCGCGGACCGGCTCGCCCGCGTTGACTACCGATGCGTTCCATTTCGCCTCGGACATCTGGTCGACATCGGCAGTGCTTGTCGGGCTGGGCGCATCGTGGGCAGGTGAACGATTCCGGATTGCACCCCTCATTTATGCGGATCCTCTCGCGGCCGTAGTGGTGTCGCTGATGATCCTGCGCATGACGTTGCGGGTAGGTCATGAAGCTGTTGCCGCTCTGGTAGATGAGATTCCTGCCGAAACGCGCCGCCGCTTGATGAGAGAGGTGGAGCGCGTAGATGGCGTGCTTGCCGTGGAGCGGGCACGCGTGCGGCGCGCCGGAGCCGGCTACTTTGCCGACGTTACGCTGGCATTGCCGCGGCGATTTACCTTTGAGCACACTGGCGAGCTGGTGGAAGCGGCCACAGCGGCTGTGGAACGCGCACTGCCGGGAGCCGATGTTGTGATCCACACGATCCCGAGGGAAACCAAGGCGGAGAGCATCTTCGACCGCGTGCGTGCCGTGGCCGCCAGAAACAATGTTTCCGTGCATGATCTCAGCATTCAGACGCATCACGGGCGCTTGCAGGTGGAGTTGCATGTGGAGCTTGAGGAGCATCTGACCCTTCGGGAGGCGCATGGCTTTGTAACGGCCCTGGAGGCTGAGATTCTGCGCAAGGTTCCCGAGGTCGACGCTGTAGTGACCCACATAGAGAGCGAGCCCGCAACAATTGAGCAGCCCCAGGAGGAACTCGTCGAAGACCGAAGGCTGGAACAGGCGCTGCGATCGGCGGCTGCGGCATTTTCCGAGATCGCCGATGTGCACGCCATTACCGTGGGACGGACAGGAGAGCACATTTCCGTCACCTGCCACTGCACATTGCCCGACGAGCTCGCCATGAATCGGGTGCACGAGATCATCACCGCGCTTGAGGACCGGTTCAAGCAGGAGTGCCCGGCAGTCTACCGGGTCACCATCCATCCCGAGCCTGTGACGGATAATACGCGATAGAACGAACACCCATGACTTTCGAATGCGGATAAGATTGATCAACACCGGTTCCATCGCCAGATTCTTCCGCATCGCCTCGCTGCTGATGGTGCTGGTGGCTGTCTGCCTGCTGTCGGCAATCCTGACGATGCAGTTCGCCATTCACGGCGCCGAGGTTCAGGTTCCGGAGCTGAAGGGGATGACGACGGCCGACGCACGCAGCGTTGCGGCGGGGCTTGGACTGACATTCGACGTGGACAATCGCTACTACTCGGCCGACGTGGCGGCGGGGCATATCCTGTCGCAGTCGCCCGAAGCGGGGACGGTGGTGCGGAGCGAGTGGCGTGTGCGCGTAGCCGAGAGCCTTGGGCCGCAGAAGGTCGATGTTCCCGATACAGTAGGCGCCAATGAGCGCGTGGCCGCG